>NZ_JAJSZC010000255.1:0-10283 GCF_036815105.1 Streptomyces sp. IBSBF 3136 | reverse complement strand
CCACGGCCCAAAGCCCCGGCCCCCTCCGTCATGCCCCCGGAGGCTCATCTGTGGCGCGTCGGTCGGGCCTCGCGCAGCGTGGAGTCGAAGGTGACCGGTCGGACGGCGGTGAGCGCCGTGGGAGAGGTGGACGCATGGACAGGGATGTCTCCGAGCCGAGGGTCGTGGTCGGCGTGGACGGGTCGGACTCCTCGTACGCCGCGGTGCGCTGGGCCGTGCGGTACGCCGCGCTCCTCGGCGGCGTCGTGGACGCGGTCACCGTGTGGGAGCTGCCCGGTCTGTACGGCTGGTCGGCGCCGGCGGTGGACACGGACGTCGACGAGGACGAGGCCCGGCAGCTGATGCGCCAGGAACTCACCGACGTGCTGGGCGCGGAGACGGCCGGGGCGGTCCGGACGCACGTGGTGCACGGCAACGCGGCGGAGGTCCTGCTGCGCGCCGCCGAGGGAGCCGAGGCGGTGGTGGTCGGCAGCCGGGGGAGGGGCGGGTTCGCCCGCGCCCTGCTCGGGTCCGTCAGCCAGCACGTCTCCCAGCACGCCGGCTGTCCGGTCGTCATCGTGCGGTCCGAGGAGACCTGACCGGGCGTCCGCTCCGGCCCAGGAGGGGACCACGACCCGTGGACCCGCGGACCACGGGAGGGGCCGGATGGCCCCTGGACCGCCACCGCCGCGCCCCCCAGGCTGGAACCGCACCGCGTACCCGGGCGGCAGTGCGCCACCCGGTGCCCGCGCTGGTGATGACGGACATCGTGCGACGTGACGTACCCGCCCACCGGCGATCGAAGACGACTGACGGAGTTCCCATGTCCCTGGACGCCCCGCAGGACGCCACCGCTGTGACCGACGAGGAAGTGCGCGTGCTGGACGCGCACTGGCGCGCCGCCAACTACCTGGCCGTCGGCCAGATCTACCTGATGGCCAACCCGCTGCTCACCGAACCGCTGCGGACCGAGCACATCAAACCGCGGCTGCTCGGCCACTGGGGCACCTCGCCCGGGCTGAACCTCGTGTACACGCACCTCAACCGCGTGATCAAGGCGCGCGGGCTCGACGCGCTGTGCGTCTGGGGGCCGGGGCACGGGGGACCGGCGGTGGTCGCCAACTCCTGGCTGGAGGGCACCTACAGCGAGACCTACCCGGACGTCTCCAGGGACGCGGCCGGCATGGAACGGCTGTTCCGGCAGTTCTCCTTCCCGGGCGGCGTGCCCAGTCACGTGGCGCCGGAGACCCCGGGCTCGATCCACGAGGGCGGCGAACTCGGCTACTCGCTCGCCCACGCCTACGGCGCCGCCTTCGACAACCCCGGCCTGCTGGTCGCCTGCGTGATCGGCGACGGCGAGGCGGAGACCGGACCGCTGGCCGCCTCCTGGCACTCCAACAAGTTCCTCGACCCCGTCCACGACGGGGCGGTCCTGCCCATCCTGCACCTCAACGGCTACAAGATCGCCAACCCGACCGTGCTCTCCCGGCTGCCCGAGGACGAACTCGACGCCCTGCTGCGCGGATACGGCCACGAACCCCTGCATGTCACCGGCGACGACCCGGCCGAGGTGCACCGGGCCATGGCCGGCGCCATGGACCGGGCCCTGGACCACATCGCGCGGGTCCAGCGCGCCGCGCGCGAGGACGGCGCCACCGAGCGCGCCCACTGGCCGGTGATCGTGCTGCGCACCCCGAAGGGCTGGACCGGCCCCGCCGAGGTGGACGGCGTACCCGTCGAGGGCACCTGGCGCGCCCACCAGGTCCCGCTCGCGGGCGTGCGGGAGAACCCCCAGCACCTGCGCCAGCTGGAGGAGTGGCTGCGCTCCTACCGGCCCGAGGAGTTGTTCGGCCCCGACGGACGGCCGCACCCGGACGTGCTCGCAGCCGTCCCCGGCGGAACCAGGCGGCTCGGCGCCACCCCGCACGCCAACGGCGGCCTGCTCGTCCGCGACCTGCCGGTACCCGCGCTCGAGTCCTTCGCGGTCCCCGTCGACAAGCCGGGCGCCACCCTGCACGAACCCACCCGGGTGCTCGGCGGCCTGCTCGAACGGATCATGCGGGACACCGCGGCCGGCCGGAACTTCCGCGTCGTCGGACCCGACGAGACCGCCTCCAACCGGCTGCAGGCCGTATTCGACGCCAGCGGCAAGGCATGGCAGGCCGCCGTGCTCCCGGTCGACGAACACCTCGACCGGCACGGCCGGATCCTGGAGATCCTGTCCGAACACCTCTGCCAGGGCTGGCTGGAGGGCTATCTGCTGACCGGCCGGCACGGTCTGTTCTCCTGCTACGAGGCGTTCGTGCACATCGTCGACTCCATGGTCAACCAACACATCAAGTGGCTGAAGACCTCGCGCGGACTGTCCTGGCGTGCTCCCGTCGCCTCGCTCAACTACCTGCTCACCTCGCACGTGTGGCGCCAGGACCACAACGGCTTCTCGCACCAGGACCCCGGGTTCGTCGACCACGTCCTCAACAAGAGCCCCGAGGTGGTGCGCGTCTACCTGCCGCCGGACGCCAACACCCTGCTCTGCGTGACCGATCACGTCCTGCGCAGCCGTGACTACGTCAATGTGGTCGTGGCGGGCAAGCAGCCGTGCTTCGACTGGCTCTCCCTGGAACAGGCCCGGGTCCACTGCGCGCGCGGCGCCGGGATCTGGGACTGGGCCGGCACCGAGAACGGCGGCGAACCCGACGTGGTCCTCGCCTGCGCCGGTGACGTGCCCACCCAGGAGGTGCTGGCCGCCGCCCAGTTGCTGCGCAGGTACCTGCCCGACGTGGCGGTGCGGGTGGTCAACGTGGTCGACATGACACGGCTGCTCACCCACGAGGAACACCCGCACGGGATGAGCGACTTCGAGTACGACGGCCTGTTCACGACGGGCAAGCCGGTGATCTTCGCGTACCACGGCTATCCCTGGCTGGTCCACCGGCTCGCCTACCGCCGCACCGGGCACGGGAACCTGCACGTGCGCGGCTACAAGGAGTCCGGCACCACCACCACGCCGTTCGACATGGTGGTGCGCAACGACCTCGACCGCTACCGGCTCGTGATGGACGTCATCGACCGCGTGCCCGGCCTCGCGGTGCGCGCCGCCACCGTACGCCAGGCCATGGTGGACGCCCGGACCCGCCACCACGACTGGATCCGCGCCCACGGCACCGACCTGCCCGAGGTCGCGGACTGGACCTGGAACAGCTGAACGTGCCCGGTGCGCCGGGCCGGCGGCGCGCGCTGCGTCGCGGGTGTTCCGGATACCGCTCGTCAGAGCGATTGGCTTCCATGCGGATGTGGTGTGAAGATGGCGCGATGTCCGCCGCCTTCGAGACGAAAGTGCACGTCACTCGCTATGAGCAGGTACTGGTGATCACGTTGCGCGGGGAGCTGGACCACGACGACGCCGAGGCCGTCGACGACGCCTTCGCAGCGGCCGACGCTGCCGGGCTGCCCACCACGGCGGTGGACCTGTCCCGAGTCGCGTTCGCCGACAGCACGCTCCTCAACGCGCTCCTCGGCACCCGGCGCCGCCACGCGACGGACGGCCGCGAACTGGTCCTGCTCGGCCCCCTGCAGCCGGCGGTCACCAGACTCCTGACCGTCACGGGCACGATCGACCACTTCACCATCGCCGGCACCGGACCGTCACCCTCCAGCTGACGGCGGTGCCTCCCGGGCCGCCCCGGGCCGCCGTGGAGCCCCGTCCCCCGGGTCAGCTCCTCCGGTGGCCCCAGCGCGGGCCCACCTGCTCCCACTCCCGGTCCCAGCGGGCCAGGCGGCGGCGGTCCAGGTGGGCCCGGGCGACGGCTCCGGCGAGGCAGGCGGGAGCGGCGACGGCCAGGGCGGCCGCGGCGCCGAACAGACCGGCCTGCGCCGCGCCCTCCACACCGCCCGTCGGCCGGCCGGCCGTGATCCGGCCCTGCTCGTCCTGCCAGAGGGCCACCCGCGCACCGGCCCGCAGCCCGCTCTCCACCGGCGCCCGCCCGGTCCGGGGCGTGCCGTCGGGCGCGGTCCAGCGCACGGGCACCCAGACCCGGCCGCCGGACGACCAGGCCGCCGCGGTGCCGCCGGATGCGTCGGCCCGCAGGACGGCCCGGACCGGGTGCCGGTCGGCGCGCTGGTGGGCGAACTGGCCTCCGGCGGCACGGGCGGTCACCAGCGCGGCGGCCGCCGCGCCGATCACCACGACGAGCCAGACGGCCAGGAGGACCCAGGCCTCGACGAGGTCCTCGCGCCGTCGCAGCGGGTTCTTCCGCCACCGCCACAGCACATCGCCCCGCCGCCCGGACCGCCCCTTCCCGGCCCTCCTCACGCGATGTCTCCTCCCGTCGTGCGGCCCACCCGGGCGGCCCTCGTGCAGCCGCCGTCAGGCGGCGCCCTCGGCGGCCGGCTCCGCGTGCCGCGGGAGCCGTGGGATCACCTCGAAGACGTCGGACAGACCGGTGACGCGCAGGACCCGCAGGACGCTCGAACTGTCGGCGACCAGCCGCAACCGGCCCCGCTCGGCCAGCACCCGGTTGCGGGCCCGGCACAGCACGCCGAGTCCCGTGCAGTCGATGAACGCGACCGGCCGCAGATCGAGCACCAGGTCGGGGCGCGGCCGCGCGGTGAGCGCGTCCAGCCGCTCCGACAGCGCGGGCGCGGTCAGCACGTCGATCTCGCCGTGCAGCGGCACGACGGTCGCTCCGCCCGGCGCCCCGGCTCCGGCCTGCGGCAGCGGCGCCGTGCGGTCCTCGGCCTGCGGCACCGGCGCCGTCGCGTCCTCGGCCACGGACCCCTGGGGGCACTCGGTCACGGGCTTCGCGCGGTTCTCGGACATGTGACAAAGCCAACCGGGGGCGCTCGCGTTCCCGATAGGGCCGTTCGGCCCCTGTGCCGGGACCGTCCAGGACACACCCGCCGCGGACACCCGTCGCATCGCCGTGGCCCGTGCCGGGGTTCAGCCGGGGCCCGCCGCCGGACCGCCCGCCTCGGTCAGCAGCACACCCGTGACCAGGTCGGGGCGGATGCGCACCGCGTGGTCCATACCCTGCTGCGGCGCCCAGGGTTCCAGCAGCCCCCGGATGCGGGTCAGTTCCCCGGGGTCGGTGACCAGCCGGGCGTACCCCGTGACCACGACGCTCCAGCCGAGGTGGGTGTCCGGGTCGATCGCGTCCGCCTCGTAGGCGACGACGACCCCGGCGCCCCCGGCCCGCTGCGCCTGCGACGTCAGGGCCGCCCCCTCATGGGTGCGGATGACGATGTCGCCGTCGTCCAGCACATGGTTGACGGGGCGGACGGTGGGCAGCGCCTGCCGGGTGAAGACGAGTCTGCCCAGAGGCACGCCGGCCAGCAGGCGCAACGCCTCGACGCGGTCGAGGTCCACACGCCTGCGGGTCGGGACGTCGTTACGGATCATGGCCGGCTTCTTCGGAGGTGGGTGTCGCTCTCCCCGCGGCCGGACCCGCGGCACGGGCCCTGCGAGCCCTGAGCCCTGAGCCCTACGAGCTAAGAGCCGTACGGACGGAACGACACCGCGGGGGATCGGTGCCGCTCCTGGTCCCACTGTGTCGCAACCGCGCACCGTCCCCCAGGGCCGTTCGGCCCTTGACGCGGGGCCGTCGGGCCCTCGCCCCGGGGTGTGCCCTCCTTCGACGGGGTGCCCGACGCGGCCGCCCGGCACCGATGCGGGTGCCCAGCCGAGGGCCGGTGCGGCGGTCTCCGCCGGCACGGCCGGGCGGCCCGCGCAACCCGGCGGACGGGTCGACGTGACCGTCCCGGCCGACGGCGGAGCACCGCTGGAACGGTCGCTCCCACCGTCGGCCCGGTGGGCGCGCCGGGCGCCGGGTGCGGTGGCCGGGAGATCGGGAGGGAACCGTCGTACAGCTCCGTGTCACCCACACGGCGGACGCTCGGATCGGGGTGCACGATGGAGTCGTGACGCATTCGGGCCGGGCCCGCGCAGGGGCTCCGGTGCCGGTCACGACCCGCCCGGCGCGGGCCGCGGCCGGCGTGACAGGCGTGCGGCGCGGCGGATGTGCGGCGCGCACCGCCCGGCCCGCGCCGTCACCCGGGATCTCCGGCCCGGACCTTCGGGACGCCGAGCGGGCCCGCACCCACGGCGGGCGGCCGCCGGCACGCGAGAGGAGGCGGCGACCATGGCAGGGACACCTCCCATGACGGTCACGCGGGTGCGGCTGTGGCGCTGGCGGCGCAACCCCCTCAGGCGGCACAGCGACGTCGTCGAGGCCTGGATCGTGCTCGTCACCTGGATCCTCGCCGTGCTGGCCGGAGTCCTCGCGGGCCAGGCCGCGGCCGGTTCCATGGACGCCGCCTTCTCCGCCCGCAGGGCCCAGGTGCACACCGTGTCCGCCGTCCTCACCGACGGCGCCGCGAGGACACCGACCTCCGGCAGCGGCTACGACGACGGCCGGGTGTGGGCGCCCGTGCGGTGGACGTCCGGGAACGGCGCCGTGCACACCGGCCGGGCGAAGGTCTTCCCCGGCGCCCCCGCGGGCAGCACGGTCACGGTGTGGGCCAACGGTGGCGGCCGGCTGGTGTCGGCCCCCGCCACACCGGCTGAGGCGATGCTGCAGACGGTCCTGGCCGGCGTACTCGTCGCCCAGGCCGCCGGCACGGTCGTCTGGGTCGGCGGCCGCCTGGTCCGCGCCCGGCTGGTCCGCAGGCGGATGACGGAATGGGGCGAGGAGTGGAAGCGGGTCGGGCCAGAGTGGCGCAACCTCAGCGGGGGCAGGGGCTGACCACCCGGAACGGGCCGGGCGCCGTCCGGCACGGTGGTCAGGCGAGGCCGCCGCTGCCGTAAGGGGCGTACAGGTCGAGCAGCCGGACGCGCGAGGCGTGCAGCCGCTGGGCGACCACGCGGCCGACCCAGACCGCGACGGCCCGGCCGAACTCGGGGTCCCGCTCGCACAGGGCGCGGACGGCTTCGGCGTCGAACTCCCAGGCCCGCACGGGGCTCAGTGCCTCCCCGCCGAGCTGCCAGAGGTGCGGCGCGAAGTGCCAGGACCAGCCGACGAGTTCGCCGTGCCCGAGCGATTCGATCACGGCGGGACGGCGGCCGGGCACGCGCAGGTCGAGCGCCACGGTCCCGGTACGCACGATCCAGAAGCGGTCGGCGTGCCGGCCCTCCTGGAACAGGCGGGTGCCCGCCTCGAAGGAGACCTCGCGGGCGAGGCACATCAGCCGTTCGCGGTACAGGGGCTCAAGAGCCGCGGTCATGGTGGTCGCGGAGGTCATCGCACCGGCTCCCTTCGTGGCGGATGCCTCCAGCGTGCGCGCGCCCGGCCCCCGGCACCACGGGCCGCCCGGTCCCGGCCGGGGGCCCTTCGGCCCATGCAACGGAGCAGCGGAGGAGGTCCGGAGCGCACACGTCCGGAGGGAAGGCGTCCGCGGCACGGCAGGGCGGGAAGGGCGCTACCCGCTTCTCGCGGATCCGGATTGCGCGGTGCGCGGCTGCCGGCCGCTTCCCCGCGTCTGCTGGAGTCCTTCCCGCCACTACCAGCACACCACGGAAACCGCCCGTTAACCAGGCCCGACCGGCCCCGATTCCCACCTGGCTCCATTCCCCGACCGGCCCGGACCGCACCGCACGACGGCTGCCGGTCGACTTCTGCCTCGGAAACAGGGCCGTTGGGCCCTGGCGCCCGCGGCCGCCCGCCGGAAGGATCACGGTGACGTCCGAACGCACGGCTGAGGAGCAACCGATGGCGGACCGCGAGCAGGCCGGCCCCGACACCCCGATCCGTGTCTTCCTCCTGGACGACCACGAGGTGGTACGGCGCGGGGTGCACGACCTGCTGGACGACGAACCCGACATCACCGTCGTCGGCGACGCGGCCACCGTCGAGCAGGCTCTCGTCCGGGTGCCGGCCCTCCGGCCGGACGTGGCGGTCCTCGACGTCCGCCTGCCCGACGGGGACGGGGTGACCGTCTGCCGGGAGCTGCGCTCGCGCATGCCGGAGCTCGCCTGCCTGATGCTGACCTCGTTCGACGACGAGGAGGCGCTGCTGGACTCGATCATGGCCGGCGCGTCCGGGTACGTGCTCAAGCAGATCCAGGGCTCCGACCTCGTCTCCGCGGTCCGCACCGTGGCCCGCGGGCAGTCGCTGCTCGACCCGAGCGCGACCACCCGCCTGATGTCACGCCTGCGCGGCGAACAGCACCAGGAGCAGACCCCGGACGCCCTGCCCGGGCTGACCGGACGGGAGCGGGAGATCCTCGCCCTGATCGGCGAGGGACTGACCAACCGGCAGATCGGCGAACGGCTCTACCTCGCCGAGAAGACCGTCAAGAACCACATCTCGCGGCTGCTGGCCAAACTCGGCGTGGAACGCCGCATCCAGGCCGCCGTCATCGCCACCCGGGCCCGCGACGCCGGCGGCCTGCCGCACCCGGCCGGGCCCCGCGCGGGCGGACCGCGCACCTTCGGCCCCCGCTTCGGGAACTGACGTCCGCGGGGTCCGACCCCGCCGGACGGCCCGTTCCCGTATCGTCCACCGCGGACGCGACACAGGGGGCTGGGAGGATCGGAGTGGGAAGCTCCGGGGACGCGGGCGAGGCCCGGGTGCGACTGCCTCAACTGAGGCTGGACGAACTGCTGGAGGAGCTGCAGGCACGGCTCGACGCGGCCCGTGACACCCGGGACCGGGTGCACAACCTGCTGGAGGCCGTGCTCTCGGTCGGCCGGGAACTCGACCTGGAACAGGCGCTGCGCTCCATCGTCGAGGCGGCCGCCGTGCTCGTCGACGCCCGCTACGCCGCCCTGGGCGTGATCGGCTCGGACGGCACCCGGCTGTCGGCGTTCCACACGGTGGGGGTCCCGGCGGAGCGGATCGCGGAGATCGGGCCGTACCCGGAGGGGCACGGGATCCTGGGTGAGCTGATCCGGCGTCCCGAGCCGTTGCGGCTGGCGAAGCTGTCGGAGCATCCGGCTTCGTACGGCTTTCCTCCCGGCCATCCGCCGATGAGCAGCTTCCTGGGCGTGCCGATCCGGGTACGGGACCAGGTCTTCGGGAATCTGTACCTGACGGAGAAGCGTGGGGGCGCGCGGTTCGACGAGGACGACGAGGCGGTGCTCTCGACGCTGGCGGTGGCGGCGGGTGTGGCCATCGACAACGCCCGGCTGTACGAGGAGTCCCGGCTGCGCGAACGCTGGCTGCGGGCCAACGCCGAGATCACCGGCAGTCTGATGTCCGGCGCCGCCCAGCAGGAGGTCCTCGGGCTGATCGCCGAACGGGCCCGGGAGATCACGCGCGCCGCCCTGGCCGCGGTGGCCGTGCCGATGCGCGGCACCGGCACCCTGGCGGTGGAACTGGCCATCGGCCAGGGGGCGGAGGCGCACCGGGGGCTGGTGCTGCCCCTGGCGGGCACGCTCACCGGCGAGGCGTTCTCCCGGGGTGAGCCCGTGCGCAGCACCGACGTCGAGCACGACGAGCGGGTCTCGGCGGGCCCGCCGCGGTTCGCCGGCCTGGGCCCCGCCGTCGCCGTGCCGATAGGGCTCGGCGACCGGATCCGGGGTGTGGTGCTGCTGGCCCGGGAGAGCGGCGCGAACGACTTCTCCGACAAGGAGACCGAGCCGCTCCAGGTGTTCGCCGCGCAGGCCGCCGTGGCCATGGAACTCGCGGAGCGGCGCGCGGACGCCGAGCAGATCGTGCTGCTGGAGGACCGCGACCGGATCGCCCGGGACCTGCACGACCTCGCCATCCAGCGGCTGTTCGCCACCGGGATGACCCTGCAGAGCGCCGGTCGCCTCATCGAGCACGAGGGCGCCGCCGAGCGGGTGCTGCGGGCCGTGGACGACCTCGACGAGACCATCAAGATCATCCGGTCGACCATCTTCGGGCTCCGCGCCCGGGACGGCGCCGACGCGCCCGGACTGCGCGCCCGTGCCGTACGGATGGCGGGCGAGGCCACGCCGGTGCTGGGCTTCGCGCCCAGCCTGCGGATGGAGGGCCTGCTCGACACCCACGTGCCGAGCGCGCTCGCCGACCATGTGGTGGCCGTGCTCTCCGAAGCCCTCACCAACGTGGCCCGGCACGCCCGTGCCACGCGTGCCGAGGTGGTGCTGGAGACCGACGGCAAGGAGGTACGCCTGACGGTCACCGACAACGGCACCGGCATTCCGGCCGAGGGCCGGCGCAGCGGTCTGACCAACATGGCCGACCGGGCCCGCGGGGCGGGCGGCGGCCTGGAGTGGGCGAGTCCGGCGGGCGGAGGCACCCGGCTGGTGTGGTGGGCGCCGCTGCGGCAGGAGCCGGCCGCCGGCTGAGGGCCGTACGGAGCCGGGCAGGGGGCCTTCGGAGCGG
>NZ_JAJSZC010000254.1:0-10340 GCF_036815105.1 Streptomyces sp. IBSBF 3136 | reverse complement strand
TGCGGGACCGGCCCGCGCCGCCCCCGAACACCCCCGGAGGGCTACCGCTCCTCGCTGTCGTCCGGCCACACGCCGATGTGGTCCGGTTCCAGCTCCAGCGCGACCCGGTCCCGCATGTCGAGGGCCCTGGTGTACTCGGCGGGGAGCTGGAGGCGACCCGCGCGGTCGAGCATGGCGTACTCGCGGGCGACCACCGTCTCGTGGCCCGTCGCGGCGTCCACCTCGCTGCGCCGCAGCACCTCGGTGGAGGTGCGGCCGTCGCGGATGGCGACCGTGCGGCGGACCTCACCGGCCACCGCCTGGTCGTGCGTGACGATGACGATGGTGGTGCCGAGGGTCTCGTTCGCCGTGCGGAACGCGTCGAAGATCTGCGCGCCGGTCTGCGAGTCGAGTTCGCCGGTGGGTTCGTCGGCGAGCAGTACCGCGGGGGCGTTGGCGAGTGCCACCGCGATCGCGACGCGCTGCTGCTGACCGCCGGACATCTCGTGCGGATGACGGTCCCGGCAGTCGGCGACCTGAAGCAACTCCAGCAGTTCCAGAACCCGTTCGGCGCGGGCCCGGCGGCGGGTCCGGGTGCCGGAGAGCTGGAGGGGGAGGGCGACGTTCTGGGCCGCGGTGAGGTAGGGCAGCAGGTTGCGGGAGGTCTGCTGCCAGACGAAGCCGACGACCTCGCGACGGTAGGCCAGGCGGTCCTTGGCGGTCATGGCGAGCAGGTCGCGGCCGGCCACCCGGGCCGCTCCCGCGGTGGGGGTGTCCAGGCCGGCCAGGATGTTCATCAGGGTGGACTTGCCGCTGCCCGAGGCGCCGACCAGGGCCATCAGCTCGCCTTCGCGGACGAGGAGGTCGAGGCCTTGGAGCGCCTGCACCTCGACGCCGTCCGCGGTGAACACGCGGACCAGCCGGTCGCAGGTGATGAGGGCGTCGTGGCCGTACGCCGGGCGGTCCCGGGACGCCGTGACGCGGTCGGCGAGGTCGGTGAGGGTGGGTTCGGCTGTCATGGGGTCTCCTGCCCGGATGCCCGGTGCGGTGCCGGGTGCGGTTCCAGGTCTGGTGCCGGGGGCGGTGCCAGGTGTGGTGCCGGGTGCGGTGCCGGCGCCAGGTGTAGTGCCGGGTGCGGTGGCCGGCGGAGGGCCGCCCCGGCCACCGGTCGTCGGTACGGCCACGGGCACGGGCACGGGCCTCCGCGTGCCCGCGTGTGTGGTGTCATCGGCCCCCGGCCCAGAGCCCCCGCACGGGTGTTCATCGCCCCTCCCCGGCCCGGAGTTCCCGTACCGATCCCCGTCTGCCCGTCCACCACGCCTGGAGCGCCGCGACTCCCACCGCGAGCAGCACGACCGTGACGGCCGGGAGCGTCAGGGACCAGGGGTCGGGGCGGAGTACGGCCGGCCCCGTCGCGGGCTCGGCCGTGGCCAGGGCGACGGTGGTGAGGTCGATGCCGGGGGAGAGGAGCCGGATGGCCGCCCAGCCGGTGAGGGCGCCGCCGAGGGCGGCGAGCAGCGCCTGGGGGAGGGATTCCAGTATCAGCAGGCGGCGGCCCTGGGCGCGGGTGAGGCCCATCGTGCGCAGCCGGGCGAGGAGCGCGGCGCGTTCCGGGGCGGCCCGCAGCAGCGCCAGGAGCAGGGCGAGGACGGCGAAGCCGGCGCCCGCCGCCACCGCCGCCGTGTAGACGTGCCCGGCGCCGGTCTGCAGGGGCGAGTCGGCGTAGCCGGCGCGCTCCTCGGCCAGGACGCGGACCGTGGCCCGGGCGGGGGCCGCGCGGCGCAGCGCGGCCGCGTCCGGGTGGGCGCCGGTGAGCAGCAGCGAGGTCGGCCGGTCGGCCACGGCGGGGAGGCCGGCCCGGTCGACGACCAGGAAGTCGGCTCCGGGCACGGCCGGGGTGGTGTCCCGGACGGTGGTGATCCGGACGGTGACCGTGCTGCCGTCGTCGAGGCGCACCGTGAGCGGGCGCCGGGTGCCGTAGGTCCGTGCGACGGACGGGGAGGCGAGGGCGGGGAGCGGGGCCGCCTTGCGCAGCCGCCCGGCGGGGAAGGCGCCGAGCCCGGTCCCGGCCGACAGCCTGCCGTAGGTGCCGGGGTCGACGCCGACCAGCGGCACGGCGTCGTCGCCGTCGTCCGGCCGGGCCTGGTACGCGATGCTCACCGCCGTCACCCCGCGCACGCCGGGCAGCGCGCCCACCCGGGCGGACAGGCCGTCGGGGAGCGGGGTGGCCGAGTCGAGGCGGGCGTCGGCGCCGACGGAGTCCAGGGCCGCGTGATCCCGGGCCTCGGCGACGCCCGCCAGTACCGAACCGCCGAAGGCGGCCGTGGTCAGCGCGGTCAGCAGGGCGAGCAGGGGCAGCACGGCCGAGGCGCCGGTGCGTCCCGCGCGGGCCAGGGAGAGCGGGGCCACCGCGCCCCGCAGCCGGCCGGCCGGGCGGGCCAGGCGGCGCAGCAGCAGCGGGTAGAGGCGGAGCAGCAGCAGGGCCGCGATGACGCCGGTCAGCACGGGTGCCAGGGAGACGAGTCGGCCGGCCGAGGTGCCTTGGCCGCGCAGGGTGGCCACCGTCCCGGCCGCGAGGGCCAGCAGGGTCAGTTCGGTGACCGTGCGCCGGCGGGAGGGGCGGGCCGAGGCCAGGTCCTCCCGGGGGCCCGTGAGCCGGACCGAGCGGTGGTCGAGCACGGCGTGCAGCGGAAGGACGGCGCAGGCGGTGAGCGTGACGGCGAGGGCGGCGGTGACGGCCTGGCCGACGCGGGTGACGGGGAGCAGGACGAGGGCGGCCGCGAGGCCCGCCGCCCCGGCGGGCACGGCGACCACGGCGGTCTCGGCCAGCAGCCGTCCGGCGAGGCCTGGCAGCGAGGCGCCGCGGGCGCGCAGCAGGGCGAGTTCGGTGCGGCGCCGGTCGGCGGCGAGGCCGCCCGCCATGAACAGGACGACCGCGGCCACCGTGGCGGTGCCCGCGGCGGCCACCGCGACCAGCGGGGAGACGCCCGAGCGCAGCCGCGAGAAGGCGATGACCACGTCGTCCAGACCGGTGTTCACCGCCAGGTCCGGATCGGTGAGGGAACGGGCCCGCCGCAGGCCGGGACCGGACTCCAGCGAGGCGATGGCGGACCGCAGCCGGCCGAGGTCGTGGGCGCGCCGGCTGCCGGGGCGTGGGGCGAAGTTCCAGTAGCGCACCGCGTGCTGGTCGCTGTTCAGCATGATGCGGGTCGCCTCCTGGGGGAGCAGGAGCGCGCCGTGCCAGTAGGTCTGCGGCGGGCCGGGCTCGGGGAGCCGTTCCAGCGCGGGAGTGCGCAGCAGCGGCACGGTCGACCAGTAGGCGCCGGCCGGGTCGCGCGGGGCGAGGACGCCGGTGATCCGGACGGTGAGGGTGCCGGTGAAGCGGGGCACATGGATGACCGCCCCCACCTTGATGCGCAGGGTCCTGGCGGTGGCGGCGGAGACGGCGGCCTCGGTCTTCGACGCGCCGGTGTCCACCCGGCCGGGGGCGCGCGGCAGCCGGCCCTCGAGGACGCGCGCGTGCCCCGCCAGGCCGTTCTGCGCGACCAGGGTGACCTTGGCGGGCAGGCCGGTCGGCCGGGGGAGCCATGGTTCGGTCACCGAGCTGCCGGTCTCCGTGGTGACGCCGTACGCCGACTGGGCGCGGTCGACGGGCACCGAACCGTCGATCACGGGCAGCAGTTCGCCGAACTTCCGTCTGACGACCTCGGGGCTGAACAGGACGTCCGGGGTGTCGCCGGACGAGCCGTAGTCCGGCACGGTCGCGGACGCCCGCACGGTCGTGCGCTCGGGGCGCGCCTGGTCGAGGGCGTGCCGCAGGCCCGCGTCCTCGTACCGGTCCACGGCGCGCGGCAGCGCGCCCGCCAGGCAGGCGGTCACCGCGACCAGCAGGGCGAGCGCCGCCGCGGCACCGGGGGCGGCCCGCAGCCGGGTCCGTACCCAGGGCGCGACCACGGCCGGAACGGAACGCACGTCACTCACCCCTCTGTTCACGCAGTGCCCGGGCCGGGTCGGCCCGGCGCAGGGCCGTCACCACGGCCACCACCAGTGGCGCGGCGGCGACCCCGGCCAGCAGCAACGCCACCCGTGCGGGCGGCAGTTCGACCAGCAGGCCTGGCACGGGCCGGGTGGCCTCGCCGGTCAGCACGATCAACGGGAGCACGCCACGGGCCAGTACGGTGCCCAGGGCGGTGCCGACCGCGAGGGCCAGGCCCACCAGTACGGCGAGCTCGGCGGCGACCGTGCGGGCCAGCCGGCGGCGCGGGGCGCCGAGGGCGCGCAGGACCGCGAAGTCCGCCTCGCGCACCCGCAGCGATCCGGCGGCGCCCACGGCGAACCCGACCGCGGCGAGCGCCGCCGCCACCACGGCGGCCGCGGTGAAGGCGGCCGTGGGGCCCGCACCGAAGGGGTCGTCGCGCAGTTCGGCGGCGATCTCGTCGCGCACCACCACCTGTTCCGGGTCGACGTCCGGCAGTGCCCGTACGGCGGCGGCCACCCGGGCCGCGTCGTGGGGCGCGGTCCGCAGCCACCACTCGTTCGGTGTGGCGCCTTCCCCGTAGCGCGCCTGCAGTGCCCGGTTCGCGGCGCGCAGGTCGACCAGGACCGCGCCGCCGTCGTGGGCGGCGGAGTCCGCCGGGGTGCCGGTGGTGGGCAGCGCCCGTACCGACCGGACGATCCGCACCGGCAGGGTCTGGTCGCCCACCATGACGTCCAGGCGCTGGCCGGTGCGGGCGCCGGCCGAGGTCAGGAAGCGGTCGGTCGCGACGGCGCGCACCTCGGGCGGCGCGGGCCGCGCCACCTGGAGCTGCACGGTCACCGTGGCGATGGTCGAGTAACCGGCGTCCGGCAGGTAGCCGGTGCCGTAGGAGAAGGCCGGGGGCCTGGTGGAGACGGTCCTGGGTCGGGTGGGGGTGGTGCGCGGGGACGAGACGGCGGCGCCGCCGGTGTGCACGGCCGTGGTCCAGGAGACCGGCAGGGCGAGCGGGCGCCGGGTTCCGTCGGTGCTCTCGGCGGTCAGGTCCCCCAGGGTGAGCCGGTGCCGTTCGGCGCGCCCGGCGGGCTGGGTCATGTCGAGCTTGAGCCCGGTGAGCAGCGCCGGGCCGGTCGCCGTTCCGAGGTCGACGACGAGGGTGTGCGGGCGGCCGTCGGCGGGCAGCGAGCCGGCCGGCACCGGGTACGGCACCTCGGCCCCGTCCTCCAGCTGGACCGTGACCTGGGCGGTCGTCCCGGGCCCGGTGGAGCTGCGCAGGCTCGCCGTCAGCCGCAGCCGCGCGGTGTGCGCCGGCACCCGGGCCCCCACCGGGGACTCCTTCGGCGTCAGCCCGGCCAGCAGCGACCTCACCGGTTCGTCCGACAGGTCGTGGCGCATCAGCAGCGCGTCCGCCGCGTGCGCGGTGTCCAGGGCCAGCACGGTCGCCGTACGGTCACCGGACAGGCCCTGCTCGCCGCGTACGGCGGGTACCGCCCCGCTGACGTGCGGCAGGGCCGCGTACGCCGCGGTACGGCCGAGGCCGCCCCGCCCGGCGTCCAGCACCCGCACCGGCGCCCCGGCGCGGAAGTCGGCCTGGTCGTCCTGCGAGCGGTGCCAGGAGGCACCCTGGCCGATGGCCAGCATGCCGAGCGCGACGGCGAGCACCAGCAGCAGCACCGGCCCGGCCGCGCGTGCGGTACGGCGGCTGAACTGCCAGCCGGCGAGCGCCGCGGGCAGCCCCCGCCCGGCCGCCGCCCACCGTTCCGCCAGCCGCGCCACCGGCGGCAGCAGGCGCAGCGTCAGCACGGTCCCGGCGAGCAGCGCCAGCGCGGGCGCGGCGACCAGCACCGGGTCGACCCCGAGCGCCCCCGACCGGTCGGTGGCGATGCCGCCGGAGTCCTGCCGCCCGAGCTGCCAGTAGGCGGCCCCGGCCACGGCGAGCAGGCCGAGGTCGGCGCCCGCGCGGAGCGGGGTGGGGACGAGACCGCCGCCCGCGCGGCGGACCCGGGGTCCGCGCGAGCCCGCGGGACGGCGCCCGCGGGCCCGGGTGGCGCGCGGAGCGCGCGGGCGGCCGGACTCCGTGCCCCGCCGTCCGCGCCCGGAGGGTTCCGGGCCCGCGCCCGTCAGCGCCGGGAGCGTCACCGTCAGCGCGCAGCCCAGTGCCACGGCCACCGCCACCAGCCACACCCCGGGGCTCCCGGCGGGCGGGAGGTCGAGGCGCAGGCCGAGCCGGGACAGCGGGCCGTGTGCGGTGAGCAGGGCGGTGAGCGGTCCGGCCAGCAGGGGTGCGCAGAGGGCCGCGGGGAGGGCGAGCAGCAAGGACTCGGCCCCGGCGAGGGCGGCGATGCGGGTGCGTGCGCCGCCGCGCGCCCGCAGCAGCCGGGTCTCGGCGGCCCGTTCGGTGCCCAGCAGCCGGGCCACCAGCCACAGCGCGTACCCGCCGAGCAGGACCAGTTGCAGCGCGACGATGAGCAGGGTGGAGCGGGCGACGAGCAGGGAGCGGTCGATCCGGTCCAGCACGTCCGGCAGCGAGGTCGTCGCCGCCGTCGCACCGCTCAGATCGGGGGCCTTGCGCAGCTCCCCGCTCCCCGCCCGCACGGCCGCGCGCAGGTCCCCGGTGCGTCCGGTCGTCATCGCGCCGAAGTCGGCCGAGGCGAGCCAGGCCGTGCCGCCGGTGCTCACCCGCCCGTCGGCGAGGACCGAGGGGTCGGCGAGCAGCGGCCCGTAGGTGGTGAACCCCGACTCCTTCACCCCGCGGCCGAGGAGGTCGTCCAGCCGCCAGTACGGCGCGTTCGTGGCGGCGGGCCGGTACAGCCCGGTGACGCGTACCCGGACCTTCCGGTCGCCGAGCCGGTCGGCCAGGGTGAGGCCGTCGCCCGGTACGAGCCCGAGCGCCCGGGCGGCGGTCAGCGGGACGGCCACCTCGATCTCGCCGGTCCCGCGGCCCGGGAGGTGCCCGGCGGTGGGCCGCACCTGGGCGGGGTCCACCGCCGCGAAGTAGGTCAGGTCCGGGTCGCCCGCCCGCCGGGCGGCCGGCTTCAGCGAGCGGGGCAGCGCGTAGGGGCCCGAGCGGCGCAGCGTCCGTACGGTCACCGGCAGCCCGTCGAAGGTCTTCCGCGCGCCCTCGCGCACGGCCGTGTCGGCGGCGGCGCGCCGGCCGGCCGGCACATCGGCCTTGACGATCAGTGAGGTGGCGGCCGCGTTGCGCGGGTCGCCGAGCACATGGCGCAGGGCCGCGTCGCCGATCGCCCCCGAGTAGGCCGTGAGCGTCGCCAGCACCGCCGTGGTCAGCAGCACGGTGAGCAGGGCGGAGCCGAGCAGCAGGCGGTGTGCCCGCGCGCGTGAGAAGACGAACCCCGTCACCCGACCCCCGTGCCGTCCGGACTTCGTGAATACGTCTGGATCTCGGGTGATGTTCGCAGAGCGGAGCGGTCGCGGGTAACCGGTTGCCGACCGGTCTATACCGGATCGTGACCGGAATCCGGCGCGGAACGACCGGAATTCGGGATTCGGATGATCAGTCGGGGGTGTTCACCATCGACTGGGCGGCGTACGTCAGGTAGTTCCACAGCGTCCGCTCGTGCTCCTCGGAGAGCCCCAGCTCGTCGACGGCCACCCGCATGTGCCGCAGCCAGGCGTCGTGCGCCGCCCGGTTCACGGTGAAGGGGGCGTGCCGCATGCGCAGCCGGGGGTGACCGCGGTTGTCGCCGTAGGTGGTGGGGCCGCCCCAGTACTGCATGAGGAACAGGGTCAGCCGCTCCTCGGCCGGGCCCAGGTCCTCCTCCGGGTACATCGCCCGCAGCTCCGCGTCCTCGGCGACTCCCTCGTAGAAACGGTGGACGAGCCGACGGAAGGTCTCCTCCCCGCCGACCTGCTCGTAGAAGGTCTGCTCCTGAAGCGTGCCGCGCCGAATCTCATTCACCGCTCCATCGTCTCAGACCCGGTGACCGAGGACTCAGGCCCTCGAGACCGCCGCCCCTACTGTGGACCCATGGGCGCCTACGACACCGGGATCGACGAGCTCGCCGCCGCGGCACGGGCCGCGCTGGTCGCGGAGATCGACGCCGAGGGGGCCTGGGACGAGGACCCGGTGTGGCGGGAGGCATTCGCCCGGGTGCCCCGGCACCTGTTCGTGCCGTACTACTACGTCGGCGTCCGGGGCGGCTACGAGCGACGCTGGGGCGAGGACCCGGACCCCGGGGCGCGGGAGCGCTGGGTGCGCGGCGCCTACGCCGACGTCCCGCTGGCCACCCGGCTGCGCGACGGCGAGCTGCTCTCGTCCTCCAGCCAGCCCTCGCTGATGGCGCGGATGCTGGTGGCCCTGCGCGTGGCCGACGGCGACCGGGTCCTGGAGGTGGGCGCGGGCACCGGCTACAACGCGGCCCTGCTCGCCCACCGGCTCGGCGACGACGGCCTCGTCACCACCGTCGACCTGGAACCGGAGATCACCGAGTCCGCGGCCCGGCACCTGGCGGCGGCCGGCCACCATCCCGTGGTCGTCACCGGCGACGGCGCGCGCGGAGTGCCCGAACGCGCCCCCTTCGACCGGATCATCGCCACCTGCGCGCTGCCCACGGTGCCCCGAGCGTGGCTGACCCAGTGCCGTCCCGGCGCCCGGATCCTGACCCCGCTGGCCACCGGTCTGCTCGCGCTCACGGTCCATCACGCGGGCCACGCCGAGGGCCGCTTCCTGCCCGCGGCCGCCTACTTCGTCCCGCTGCGCGGCACCGGCGGGAGCCGGCCCGGGGCGGTGTCCCTGGCCGGGCTGCCGATCGGGGCCGGGGAGCAGGAGACGTTCCGCTTCCTGCTCGCCCTGAGCCGGGGCGTGCTCGACCCGCGGGACGCCTACGGGCTGTGGGAGCGCGAGGGCGGCCCCGGCCGGGAGCGCTACGGCGTCACGGCCGGCGGCGCACACGCCTGGGCCTGGCTGGACGACCCGGAGGGGCCGTACACCTGGCCCCTGCCGTGACGTGCCGCCCGTGGAGCCGCTCGCGCGGAACGGCTCCCGTGCGGGGCCTCAGCCCCGGCGGACGGTGATCGTCGTCCAGGCGCCCACGTGCACCCGGTCGCCGTCCTGCAGCGGCACCGGCACGAACGGCTGGATCGGCTCGTCCGAGCCGTTGACCGTGGTGCCGTTCGTCGAGTTCTGGTCGACGACCGCCCAACCGCCGTCCGGCTGCTGGACCAGCACCGCGTGCTGGTGCGAGACACCGGGGTCCTCCGGCGGCACCGACAGGTCGATGTCGGGGGTGTCACCGGTGGAGTGCCGGCGCCGGCCGATGGTGACCTGGTTGCCGGTCAGCGCGCGCTGCTGCTCGGGCGAGTACGCGGGCAGGTTCAGGCCCGTGGCCTCGGGGCCCGAACGCTGCATCATCGCCATGAAGTAGTCGCGGTCCGGGCCGATGGTCGCGGTCCAGCGGGCGGGCTGCCGCTGCGCCTGCGGGTAACCGGGGCCGGGCGGGGCCTGGGTGGCACCGGGCTGCGGGTAGCCGTAGCCACCGCCCTGCCCGGGCCCGCCGGACGGCGGGGAGATCACCCAGTCGTCCTCGGCGCCGCCGAAGGACGGACCGCCGGCCGGGGGCCGGCCGGTCTCCTGCGGATAGGCGGGCGGCGCGGGCGGCCCGGACTGCTGGAAGGCCCGCGGCGCACCGCTTGCCTGGCCACCGGGGCCGGCCGACGGGGTCGGGCCGGGCGGCGGCGGAACCGGACGGGAGGGGTCGCCACCGAAGCCGGACGGACCACCGGGGCCGCCGGGGCCACCAGGACCACCGGGACCGCCGTACCCACCGGGGCCGGAGGGCTCGGAGCCGAACGGGTCGCGGCCGAAGGGCGGCGGGCCGGACGGACCGCCGGGACCACCCGGGCGCTGCCCCGGGCCACCGCCGAAACCGGACGGTCCGCCCGGGCCACCGGGACCGCCGGGACCCGCGCCTTGGCCGCCGAAGCCCTGCGGGGGACCGGCCGGGCGCCGGCCGCCGCCGAAGGCGTCCGGGCCGCCCTGGCCGCCCGAGGTGGGCGCCGGACCGCCCTGGCCGCGTTCACCGGCGAACGGCGTCGGGCCCGACGGCTCGCTGCCGAAGGACGGGATGGGCTCGGCGGGCCGGTTCATCTGCGACGGCCGCGAACCCTGGTACTCGTAGGAGTCACCGCCGCCGTAGGTCGCGCTCGGCGGCTGGAAGCGGGGCTGGGCCGGACGCGGGGCGGCCGGGGTGTACGAGGTGGCCGTGTTGGTGAGGAAGTTCCACCGGCACTCCTCGCAGAAGGGCGCGCCGCCCTCGCGGGGCGTACGGCACTGCGGGCACAGCTCGGGCTCGGCACCGCCGGGGCCACCCGGGCGGCCGCCGGGGCCGCCCTGCGGGGGCGGGAAGCCGTAGCCGCCGCAGGGCGGCCC
>NZ_JAJSZC010000253.1:0-10484 GCF_036815105.1 Streptomyces sp. IBSBF 3136 | reverse complement strand
CGCCCACCCCGCCCCTCACACAGTCGAGACATATACACCCCGGCGCATGCAGACCGGCACACATCTCCCCCGGGACAGAAATCCGACAAAAAACTATGAGTCCGGTATGGCGCGGAATGAATACCAGGGCCCGACCGCGGTCGGACCACCAGCGCCCAATCAATGGTTTCCACGGCGCACACGCGACCGTTACCGGCCGGCCCATTGAATCCTGTACGGCCGTCACGCGAACGGCACAACCACCGTCCTGGGCAGGGCCGTTGGGGCCCCTCCGCGTGGCGGTCGTTCCCCATGTCGGTGATAGCATCCCGGCGTCTGCGACCTTGGTCCACTCGGCTCAGACCCCGTATTGAGATCGGCCGGTTCTCAACACGACGGCGACCGAGTCGTACCGAGCGGTTGTGCCACGGATTCCCCCGATCCGTCCGCCGACGACCGCAGGCTACACATAGGAAAGGTTTCCATGACTCGAGACGCACTCGTCTGGTGCCTGGTTGCGACGACGGTGATCGCCGTGGCCGCGGCCCTGGTGCTCCGTCGCCGCAACAAGGCCATGGCGGCGAAGAAGCAGCAGGCCGAGGCCGTCCTCACCCAGAGATTGAGTGAGGCCGACGGTCAACTGGCCACCTTAAGAGCTGAGTTGCACCAGCACCAGGCCGAGCACGACAAGACCATCCGGGAAGCCGAAGAGGCGGCCGAGGAAAGCACCAAAGCGGTTCTCAAGGGTTCCGCGCGCTTTCTCCAGAGCCTGGCCGCGGAACAGTTGACGCTTCTCGAGGAAATCCAGCGCAAGTACGGCGGCCACTCCGTTCTCGGCGACCTGCTGGAAGTCAGCCACGCCAATGCGCAGATGGCCCGCAAGGCGCAGGGCATCGCGGTCATGTGCGGTGCTCCGCTGGGCCGCCGGAACAGGCCCGCGAGCGTTTATGACGTGGTGCGCAGCGCGCAGGGTCAGATTCGCAACTTCCGGCGCGTGGAAATCATGCAGCAGACCGGTTTCGCCCTGAAGGCGTCGGCGGTTTCCCCGGTCGCCCTCGCCGTCGCGGAACTCCTCGACAACGCTGCCAGCTTCTCGCAGCAGGGTTCGCCCATCGAGGTCAATTTCCAGCGGGTGCAGAAGAATCTGTGCATCGTCATCGACGACGCCGGCGTCGGAATGAACGACGAGGAGCGGCAGAAGGCCTCCGCCCTGCTCTCCGGTGACTTCCGCCCTCGGCTCTCCCATCTCGGCAATCAGCCGAAGTTCGGCTTCCCCGTGATCGGCCTGCTCGCGCAGCAGTACGGGTTCCGGGTGGACGTGACCGGCGTGTCACGGTACGGCGGTGTCCGGGCGGTCGTGCTGCTGCCGGAGGAGCTGTGGACCGAGGAGGAGACGGCACCGGCCGAGGACCCTCAGATCAGCGGCATTCGCGGCACCGTCGGACGACCGGAGCCGGTGTCCCGCACCGCGCACGGGCTGCCCCGCCGGGGAGCGCGCCAGGTGCCCATCGCCAGTGTTCCCGACCAGGAGACCGCGGCCGCGCCCGCGGCGCCGGCGGAGGACGCGGGCCGGGCCGCGGGCCGGAGCCTGGGAGCCTTCCAGCGCGGCACGCTCTCGGGCCGCAACCTCGCCTCGGCACCGTCCGAAGGGTCCGATGACGCATGACCACCGACCTGTCGTGGATGCTCGAGGACATCGTGCACAACGTGCCGAAGGCGCGGCACGCCGTCCTGCTGTCGGCGGACGGCCTGCCGCGCGGCTCGACCGACGGCATGGACCGCAAGGACGTGGGGACGATCTCCGCCGCCATGGCGGGCATGCAGTCGCTCAGCCGGGCGACCTCCCACTTCGCCGGGCCGGGGGAGGACAGGCAGTGGAACCAGACGATCATCGAGTTCTCGCACGGCTGGATCTTCCTGATCGGAGCCGGGCAGGGCGCGTATCTCGCGGCGGCCGCCGCGCCCGACGTCGACATGCAGCAGATCTCCTTCCGCATGCACCGGCTGGTCGCGCGGCTCGGCAACAACCTCACCTCGCCTCCCCGGGTGACCGCCGAGGACGGCGACGGGCAGCCGGGCCGCACCTCGGCGCAGGCCGGGGCCGGGAGCGGCACGGGCATCCCGATAGCCGACCTCGACGACGTGGTCGGTGACGTCCAGGGTGCCCGCCACGCGGTCCTGCTGGGCGCCGACGGGCTGCCGCGCGGCGCGACGACGGGCATGAGCCAGGATCTGGCGGACACCATCTCGGCCGCCATGACGGGCATCCACGCCTACAGCCGGGCCACCTCGCAGTTCGCCGGGGTGTCGCAGAACGCGCAGTGGCGGCAGACGGTGATCGAGTTCCAGCACGGCTGGATCTTCCTGATCTCGGCCGGGCAGGGCGCGTTCCTCGCCGCGGCCGCCGAACACGAGGCGGACATCGAGGAGTTCACCACGCGCCTGCATCAGGCGGTGCCACGGCTGAGCGCACATACGGCACCACACGGGGAGGCGAGCCGCACGTGAACGACGAGCCGGATCAGGAACTGGAGCTGACCTCGGCGTTAGTTCCGCTCTTCGTGATCACGAACGGGCGTGGTCTGCCTCCGGAGCACGCCTACGAGCGGACGGCCCTGGTGTCGGCGCACCAGGACGCCACCGTCTCGGCACCCACGCTCTCCCCGGAGGCGCGTCAGGTCCTGGAGCTGGTCAGGGACGGCTTCCTCTCCGTCGCGGAGGTGGCCGCCCACACGCATCTGCCGCTCGGGGTCGTGCGGATTCTCCTGGCGCAGCTTGAGGAGAGCGGTCTCATCATCGCGCGGAAGCCGGTTCCGCGCGCCGAACGTGTCGACCGGGAAGTGCTCAACGCCGTACTCGACGGCCTCAAAGCCCGATTCGGAGCGTGATTCGTGTACCTGGATTCAGGTGTCCTCACCGCGGTGAAGATCCTCGTGGTGGGGCACTTCGGGGTCGGGAAGACCACGTGCATCGGAAGCATCTCCGAGATCGAGCCGCTCCGGACCGAAGAGGAGATCACCGAGGCCAGCGTGGGCTTCGACGACCTGTCGGGGACCCCGGACAAGACCACCACCACGGTCGCCATGGACTTCGGCCGCCTGACCATCAGCGACGAGGTGGTCCTGTACCTCTTCGGCACGCCCGGTCAGGAGCGTTTCAAGGAGATGTGGGAGGAGCTGTCCAGGGGGGCGCTGGGCGCGCTGGTCCTGGTCGACCCGGAGCGGCTGTCCGAGTCCTTCCCCGTGCTGGACCTGGTCGAGCGGTTCGGCCTGACGTACGCCATCGGCGTCAACCACTTCGAGGGCACGACCGACTATCCGCTCACGGAGATCCGTGAGGCGCTGAACCTGTCCGACCGGACGCCGGTCGTCGCCTGTGACGTCCGGGACGAGCAGTCGTCGGCGCAGGCGCTCATCACCCTCGTCCGTCACCTACTCACCCTTCTCGACTAGGAGCCTCCCCCCATGCACCAGCGTCCCGGCGGGCCACCGCCCGGCTGCCCCGCGCACGGCAACCCCCAGCTCTACGGGCCCGAGTTCGGTTCCGATCCCGACGCCCGCTACGAGTACCTGCGCGGCCTCGGCCCGAGCGCGCCGGTCGACATCGCCCCCGGGGTGGAGGTCGAGCTGGTCACCAGTTACGACGCCGCCCTGTACATCCTGCAGAACCCCGCCTCGTTCGTCCGGGACTCCCGGCGCTGGCGGGCCCTGAACGAGGGCCGGGTGCCCGAGGACAGCCCGGCGCTGCCCATGATGGGATACCGCCCCAACGCGCTGTTCAGCGACGGGGCCGCGCACGCCCGGCTGCGCCAGGCCGTCACCGACAGCCTGGCCACCGTCAACGAGCTCCAGCTGGTGCGCCAGACGCAGCAGTCGGCCGAGTACCTGATCAGCCGGTTCAGCTCCGACCGGCTCGGGCAGGCGGAGCTGATGGCGGAGTACGCGCAGCCGCTGCCGCTGCTGGTCTTCAGCGACCTGTTCGGCTGCCCGCCGGAGATCGGTGACCGGGTCATCGTCGGCATCAGCGGGATCTTCGACGGTACGGCCGGCGCCGACCTGGTGCTGGGCGAGGCGCTGGGCGAGCTGATCGCGCTCAAGCGCCGTCGTCCCGGGGGCGACCTGACCACCCGTCTGATGGAGCATCCGTCCCGGCTGACCGACGAGGAGGTGCTGCACCAGCTGGTGACGCTGCTGTCGGGCGGCACCGCGCCCCTGTCGGCGACGATCGGCAGCAGCAGCGCGCTGATCCTGGGCGAGGAGTGGCAGACCGGGCTGCCGGTCGAGGACGCGGTCACCCAGGTGCTGTGGAACTACGCCCCGATCGCGAACTACGCGGCCCACTACCCCACGCACGACGTGGAGCTGGGCAACCGGGTACTGCGGGCGAACGACCCGGTGGTGATCTCCTTCGCGGCCGCCAACACCGACCCGCGGCTGGCGGAGCACCGCGAGCAGCTCAGTGCCAAGGCGCATCTGGCCTTCGGGGCCGGACCGCACGCCTGCCCCGCCAAGGACCCGGCGTTCGTGATCGCCGTCACCGCCGTCGAGACCCTGCTGAACCGGCTGCCGGACGTCGAGGTCCGGGTCCCGTTCAAGGACCTGAACTGGGTGCCGGCTCCCTGGAGCCGCTCCCTGGTGGCCCTGCCGGTCCGGTTCACGCCTCGCGCCGTGACGCCGCCGGCCGCGCAGGCGCCGGCCCCGGAGCCGCAGCCGGTCGCGTCCTCCCCGTACCGCTCGGCACCCCAGGCGCCGCAGCCCGTGGCGGCGAACGCTTCCCGGCCCAAGCCCGGTCTCTTCAGCCGGTTCCTCGCGTGGACCAGAGGGGAGTGACGTAGGCAACTCTCCACGTGAATAGTCATCTTGTATGTGTCAGTCGGCCGAGGGGTATGCATGGCGGCTGATGCCGAGATCAAGAAGGAGCCATCGTGGAGACAGCGATAACTCCGCCTGTCGACAGACGCTTCGCCGTCCCGCTGTTCTCACGGCTGCGGACGGCGAAGGGGCAGGCCAACCCCTTTCCGCTCTATGCGGAACTCCGGTCGGGGGGCGGAGTCGTCGCGGCCCCCTGGGGCGGGCACCTCGTCACCGGTTTCGACCTGTGCGACCAGGTCCTGCGCAGCCGGGAATGGCTGGAACCCGACACGCGCTGGCGGGAGGAACAGGGCGACGGCACCCGCTGGACCGCCCCGTCCTCGCGCGAGATGAGCCGGACCCTGCCCGCCCTCAACCCTCCGGACCACACCTGGGTGCGCCGCTCGGCGGGCATGTTCGACCGCGCCTCCCTCGAGGATCTGCGCGGCACGGTGGGCCGGCTCACCGGACGGCTGCTCGACACACTGGCCGCGCGCCTCGACGAGGGTGAGGCGGACTTCAACGCCCTGGTGAGCGAGGAGCTGCCGATCGCCACCATAGGACACTGGCTCGGGCTGCCCACCGCCGACTTCGCCCGGCTGCGGGAGCTCACCCACGACCAGGTCTTCACCCAGGAACTGCTGCCGTCGGCCAGCCAGCTGGCGAAGTCGGACGCGGCCACCGCCCAGCTGCGTACCTACTTCATGGAACTGGTCCGCGAGCGCCGCGCCCGCCCCGGCGAGGACCCCGTCTCCCGGTGGATCGCGGTGTGGGACACCATGGAGAGCGACCAGGACGAGGCCGACGAGGCGGTGTACTTCCTCGCCCTGTTCGTCCTGCTGGCGGCGCTGGAGACCACGTCCACGCTACTGTCGACGATGACACTCCTGCTGCTGGAGCACCCCCGGCAGTGGGACTGGCTCACGGTCCACCCCGACCTGGTGCCCGCCGCCGTTGAAGAATCGTTGCGCTACGACCCGCCCACCCATGTGATCAGCCGCGTCTGCGCCCAGGACCGGATCCTCGGCGGCGTGGAGGTGCGCAAGGACGAGATGGTCCACCTGATGGTGGCGGCGGCCCACCGCGACCCGGCCAAGCACGCCGACGCCGAGCTGTTCAACCTCCACCGCAAGCCCGCGCACCTCGCCTTCAGCGGAGGCATCCACTACTGCCTCGGCGCGCCGCTGGCCCGCCTGGAGGCACAGACCCTCCTCCACCAACTGGTCAGGCGCTTCCCCCGCCTCACCCTCGTCCGCAGACCGTCGTGGGCCCCCCGCGTGGCCTTCCGGCGCCTGCTGAACCTGGACGTCGCCCTGTCATGACCGACACCCCGCTCCCCTCCCCCCACTTCCCGTACAAGGCCCTGCACGTCGAGCACGACGGGCCGGTCCTGCGGGTCCGTCTCCTCCCCACGGCCGAGGGCAGCACGCTGACCGTCGCCGCCCTCGACGATCTCGCCGCCCTGCTCCACGGCCTGCACGACCGCCCCGACATCCGGGTGCTGCTCCTGTCGTCGGACGGCGAGGACTTCTGTCTGGGCGCGGACCGCGGCGAGTACCGCGCGGCGCTGGCCGAGGATCCCGGCGGAGCCGTCATGCGCCGGATCGCCGACAAGGCGTACCGCGTGTGCGACGCCCTGGAGAACACGCACGCCGTCACCATCGCCCGGCTGCACGGCAAGGTGGTCGGCGCGGGCCTCGCGCTCGCCTCCTTCTGCGATCTGCGCGCCGGTGCCGACGACTGCCGGTTCCGCATGCCCGAGATCGGCATCGGTCTGCCGCCCGCCTGGGGCGGCGCCATGGGCCGGCTGATCGTCGAGGGCGGCGCCGCCAGGATCCGTGAACTCATGCTCACGTGCGAGACGTTCGACGCGGAGAGCGCCCTGCGTCTGGGTCTGCTGCACAAGGTCGCCCCGCGCGAGGAGCTCGACGAGGCCGTCTCGGCGTGGGTCAGGCCCCTCGTCCGGCGCTCGCCCGAGGCCCTCACCCTCACCAAGCGCATGTTCACGGGCCACTCGCGGGCCGCCCGCACCGCCGACGTGGCACTGCTCGACGCGCACCTGCTCACCGCGCAGCTCACGGCGCCCCGCCCACAGCGGGTGACCGGGCACACCTAGGACCTTCCGCCGCCTCCCCCTCGCCGCCCGACCGCCGCTGTCCGGGCGGCTCCGTATGAGCGGGCCATGGGGCAACCCTCGTGTTCTTCACGGGGGTTGAGGCGCGTGGTAGCGTCGCGCGGTGTCCAAGATCGAGATCGACGCGGTGACGGCCGAGTTCTTCGGCGCCTTCGACAACCGCGGCGGCAGGGCCGCCGACGTGGCGCGCATCCGCCGGCTGGTCCTGCCCGGCGGAGTGATCGTGATGACCGGCCCGGACTTCACGGTCTACACGGTCGAGGAGTTCATCGAACCCCGCCTGCGGCTGCTCTCCGACGGGCGGCTCATCGAGTTCTCCGAGTGGGAGACCTCCGAACACACGCAGATCGCGGGCGACATCGCCTGCCGCGTCGGCACCTACCGCAAGTCGGGGATCAGGGACGGCGAGCCGTTCGAGGGCGGCGGCACGAAGACGATGCAGTTCGTCCGCACCCCGGACGGCTGGCGGATCGCCGCGGTGTCCTGGTACGACCATCCCTGAACCCGGCCACGGTGACGCCGAGAAGCGGGCCGCGCACCGGTGGCACGGCCCGCCCCTCGGTCTCGGCCGGGCGGATCGGGGGTGGGGGCTCCGCCGCTTCGGTCAGCGCGCCTTGTTCAGCTTCTCCAGGGCCTTGGCGAAGCCGTTCGCCCACAGCTGGTTGACGCGGGCGCGCTCGGTGGCGTTCGGGTAGCGGTTGGTGCAGGACGTGCCGGGGCCGCCGCCCGACATCAGCTCGCTGCACGGTCCGCTGTAGTGGTCCGGCAGCCCCAGCACGTGGCCGGTCTCGTGGGCCGCGACGCGGATCGAGTCGTACTGCCGGTTCTGCGCGTAGTCGAGGAAGATGTAGCCGCTGCCGTGGCCGTTCGTGGAGGCGTAGGACCCGCGGCTGTCGTTGCCCTCGTAGTAGGCGAAGTCGGCGCCGCCCGAGGTCGCCTGCAGCTTGACGTTGGACACGGAGCTGTTCCATATCGACGCGGCGCTCGATATCTGCGAGCGGAAGCTCGGCGCCTGGGAGGCGTCGTAGTAGACGGTCACGGACTGCAGGCCGGGGTGCGCCGCCTGCTTCTTGGCGACCGAGGCGAGGACGGCCTCGAAGAACGCCTTGTTGTTCGCCGCCTCAGCGGCCGAACCCGTGTACCTGGACTGCGCCGGGGCAGGTGCCGCGTCGGTGTGGGCGCTCGCCGGGATCGCGGTGCCCAGCGTCGCGAACGCCACGCCCACGGCGAGCGCCACGGCTCTGCGGGTGGCTTTCACCGAGGTGACGGACGTACGGGTCGAAGTCATGTGGGGGGCTCCTTCTCGTTCGTGTGGGGTGGTGAACGATCGGTTGCCCATGAGTTTCGGGCAGCCCACCGGCCGGCGGATGATGGCAACCGGGGATAGCGCGCGGCTATCACGGCGAACACCGGTACGACAGTTGGCCTTTGAACATCTGGCGTCCCATCAGTCACCGCCCTTACGCTCCCGGTATGGAGCTGGAGGTGAGGCACCTGCGCGTGCTCTGCGCCATCGCCGACGCCGGGAGCCTGCACCGGGCCGCCCGGGAACTCGGCATGGCACAGCCCTCGTTGAGCACCCAGCTGCGCCGGATCGAGCAGACGCTCGGCGGCCGGCTGTTCACCCGCGGCCGTACGGGCAGCCGCCCGACACCGCTCGGGCACATCGTGGTGAGCCGGGCCAGGCCGCTCGTCGCGGAACTCGCCGCGATCGTGGCCGAGACCCGGGCGGCGGCCGCCCGGGCCGCCGACGGCCCCCGGCTGCGCATCGGCGCCACGGCCAGCCGGGCCCTGCCGGGCTGGCTGCGCCTGCTGCGCGCGCGGGTCCCGGCCGTGGAGCCCAGCCTGCAGATGGACGTGTCCGCGAACGCGCTGCTGCGCATGGTCGCCGAGGGCAGGCTCGACCTGGCGTTCGTGCACGAGGTCGAGGGCAGCCCGCTGCGGGTGCCGGCCGGGCTGTGCCTGCGGGTGCTGGTGGAACGCGAGCCGCAGTTCGTCACCCTGGCCGCCGACCACCCGGCGGCCGCGCGGCGCGAGGTGCGGCTCGCCGACCTCGCCGGCGACCGCTGGATGGTGGACTCCACGGTGGACGGCGAGTGGGACGCGCTGTGCCGGGTGCTGCGCCGGGCCGGGATCGAGCCCGACCTGCTGCACGGCGACTACCTCACCGCCTACTCCCTGGCCGCCATCGGCGAGGTGGTCACCGTCAGCCAGCCGACCGCGCGTCCCCGGCCCGACCTCGCCCTCCGACCGCTCGAGGGCGACCCGATAGGGGTACGGCTGCTGCTCGCGGCCCGGACGGCGGCCGAACTCGACGACGCCTGCCCCGAGCTGGAGGAGGCGTACTGGGAGGCGGCCCGTCAGTCACCGGCCTACCAGGAGTGGCTGCGGCGCGGCACGGCCGGCGCCGGGCCGTCACCGGCGCACCGCGGACCGGGCGACGACCTGCGGGTGCTGGCGTCCGGGCGGTGAACCGGCGGCAGGCGGACGCCGGGCGGGCGATGAGTTCCGGACATCCGCGGAGTCGGAACCACAGCCGCACCGCCCGACCCGACCGGAGGGACCCGCACCGTGACCGACATCCACGTGGCCGAATCGGACCTCGACCTGCCCGACGGCCGCAGGCTGCACGTCTACGACACCGGCGCGGACGGGTCCGGAACGCTCCCCGCTCCCCCGGTGCCGCCTCTCACCGTGTTCTGGCAGCACGGCACGCCGAACGTGGGCTCGCCACCCCGGCCGCTCTTCCCGGACTCCGCACGGCTCGGCATCCGCTGGGTGTCGTACGACCGCCCCGGCTACGGCGGGTCGACACCACTGCCCGGCCGCTCCGTCGGCTCCGCCGCCACCGACGTCCGCCACGTCGCCGACGCGCTCGGCATCGACCGGTTCGCCCTGATGGGACACTCCGGCGGCGCCTCGCACGCCCTGGCGAGCGCCGCGGTGCTGCGCGAGCGGGTGCTCGGCGTGGTCGCCGTGTCGGGGCCGGCGCCGTTCGGCGCGCAGGGGCTGGACTGGTTCGCCGGCATGGCCCCGCCCTGCCGGGCGTCGCTGACCGCGGCCGTGGCCGGCCCTGAGGCCAAGGCGCGGTTCGAGGCGGCGGCGGAGTACGACCCAGGGATGTTCACCGAGGCCGACCACGCGGCGCTGGCGGGCGACTGGTCGTGGTTCCACGAGGTGGTCGCGCCGGCCGTGGCCGGCGGCCCCGGCGGGCTGATCGACGACGACCTGGCCTATGTCGGCGCGTGGGGCTGCGACCCGGCGGCGGTCACCGCTCCGGTCCTCGTGCTCCACGGGGGCCTGGACCGGGTCGTGCCCAGCACCCACGGCGAGTGGCTCGCGAAGCGCTGCCCGCGGGCGGAGCTGCGGCTGCGGCCGTCCGACGGCCACCTGTCCGTCCTCTCCGACGCGCCCGCCGCCCTGGACTGGCTGGTGGCACACGCGCGCGGCTGAGCCGGGACGACCGGGCGGCGCGCCCCCGGCGCGGCCACCCGGCCGCCACCTCGCGCCCGCCCCCGCGC
>NZ_JAJSZC010000252.1:9582-10603 GCF_036815105.1 Streptomyces sp. IBSBF 3136 | reverse complement strand
GGCGGGGGCGGGTTCCGGGACGGTGGGGACGGCCGACCACAGGGCGACTTCCGGATCCCGTCGACCGTATGCGATATGCGGTGGACCGTCGCCGAAGATCCGTACCGGATGCGACTCGTCCCAGGGCTGCCAGCCGGGATCGCCGGTCGCGGCGAACCGCACCCAGGCGGCGTGCATCGCGTCGGCCAGTTCCTGCGGGGCGCCCTCGCCGGCCAGCCGGGCCGACTCCGGGACGTCGCCGGTGTCGAAGACGAACCCGAGTTCCAGGGCGTGGCAGGCGCCGAGGCCGGACCGGAGGGACGGCCAGGCGAACTCGTAGACGTACGAGCTGCCGGGGCGGGCGTCCGCCAGCCGGTGCAGGGGGATGCGCAGCAGGTGGTCGGTGACCATCTGGCCGACGATCTCGGCGGTACCGGCGTCGGGGTGCAGGGCGCGGTAGCGGCGGGGCACCTCATGGCCGGCGTGGCAGCGGGCCATGGCGCCGGCCATGGCTACCGCGCCCAGCCGGTCGACGCGTTCCAGCAGCCCGCCGGGCACCAGCCAGAGCCGGTACTCGTCGCGGGTCCAGCCCATGAGCAGATCGACGTCGTGGGCGGCCTCGCCGTCGATGAGGGCCCGCAGCGGGTCGCGGGGTACGAGGTCGCCGTCCTCGACGATGCCGAAGGAGGGGCCGCCGAGGACCGGGCTGCTCAGTCGGCTGATCTCGGCCTGGGTGCGCAGCAGCAGGTCGCGGTCGACGGCGCCGAAGGCTTCGGCGGTGGCGGGTGTCCTGAGCCGGTTGGCCATGCGGCGCACCATGCGCCGGACCTTGTCGCGTTCCATGACCTCGGGTGGTCCGCTCTGCAGGACCGCGCGCCGGACGAGGCCCTGGGCCTGGGGTGCGGCGATGAGGGCGCCCGCACTGATCGCGCCGGCCGACTGTCCCGCGAGGGTGACGTTGCCGGGGTCGCCGCCCCACGCGGCGACCGGGTGGTGGACCCAAACCCCTGCGGGGCGCTGGTCGCCCACGCCGGGGGTGGGG
>NZ_JAJSZC010000252.1:0-9572 GCF_036815105.1 Streptomyces sp. IBSBF 3136 | reverse complement strand
CCCCACTCCCCCCGCGGCCCGGCCGCCGGGGGGGGGGGGGGGGGGGGGGCCCCCCGCGGGGGCCCCCCCCGGTCTCGTGCACCCATCGCAGTGCGGCGAGCTGGTCGCGCAGGCCGGGGTTGGGGGGAGCGTCGGGGAAGAGGCCGTAGCCTTCGACGCCGAGGCGGTAGTTGACGGAGACGAAGACGATTCCGTCGCGGGCGAAGGTGCGGCCGTCGTAGACGGGTACGGCCGAGGATCCCCTGGTCAGGGCGCCGCCGTGCAGCCAGACCAGGACGGGCAGCCGGGCGCCGGGGCCGGGTGCGGGGGTCCACACGTTGAGGTTGAGGCAGTCGTCGCCGGATATGACCGGGTCGGAGAGGTAGCGGGCGAACGCCTCGGAGTACGGCGGTTTCGGAGCGGTGGGCCCGAAGGCGCCGGCGTCGCGCACTCCGTCCCAGGGCTCGGGCGGCTCGGGCGGCCTGAACCGCCGGGGGCCGAAGGGCGGGGCGGCGTACGGGATGCCCCGGAACACCGAGATGCCGTGCTCGTACCGGCCGCGGACGGCCCCGTGGCGTGTTCCGACCACGGGGCCCGTCTGGTCTTCCGTCATCGCCCACCAGCCCTTCGCCGTGCCAGTGCCGTTCACAACAGAGCACCACACCGCACGGATGTATTCCGGTGCACAGACCCTGGGCTGCGCCGTCGGGGTGACGGCCGGGTGGTGGCCGTCCCGTGCGGGCAGCGGGACAGCCGCCCCGGCCATGGCTTACATTAGATAGACCGACCTACCTAGTCATGGAGATGGCGCATGGGTGAGACCGAGACGAGCGCGACGGCGTCCGGGAGGCGGCGTCCCGCCCGGGAGCGCTTGCTGGCGGCTGCCGCCCGGCGCTTCTACGCGGACGGTGTGGCCGCGACCGGCATCGACACGATCACCGCCGAGGCGGGCGTGGCGAAGATGAGCCTGTACAACAACTTCTCCTCCAAGGCCGAGCTGGTGCGCGCCTATCTCGACGCCCGGCACGAGGAGTGGCTCGGCCTCTACCGGGCCCGGCTGGAGCGGGCGCCCGGACCGCGCGAGGGTGTGCTCGCGGTGTTCGACGCGTACGCCGATCACGCGGAGTTCGCGTACGAGCGCGGGTTCCGCGGCTGCGGTCTGCTGAACGCCGCCGCCGAGCTGCCCGCCGGTGACGAGGGCCGGGCGGTGGTGCGCGCGCACAAGGAGGAGGTCGAGGGGCTGATCGCGGGGCATCTGGCGGAGCTGCTGCCCGACCGCCCCGGCGAGGCGCGTGCGACGGCCGAGCACCTCGCGTTCCTTCTGGAGGGCGCGATGGCCCGCGCGGGTCTTGAGGGCGACGGCGACCGTGTCCGGCACGCCCGGTCGATCGCCGTCGCACTGCTGGACCGGCTGTGACGGGCGGCGGGCGGGGCGGTTCCGCGGGGATCGGCGCGCTGTGCGTGCTCGCCGCCTCCGTGCTGTGGGGCACGACGGGCACGGCGGCCACCCTCGCGCCCGAGGTGGGCCCCCTCGCCATCGGTGCCGTCGCGATGGGCCTGGGCGGACTGCTCCAGGCGCTGTTCGCCGCGCCCCGGATCGCCCGTCACCGCACGGGTCTGCGCGAGCGGCGCGGCACGGTGCTGCTCGGCGCGGTCTCCGTGGCGGTCTATCCCCTGGCGTTCTACAGCTCCATGCACCTGGCGGGGGTCGCCGTGGGCACGGTGGTGTCGATCGGCACCGCCCCCCTCGCCTCGGCGCTGATCGAGCGCGTGGTGGACGGCCGCCGGCTGACCCGCCGCTGGATGCTCGCGGCCTCGCTCGGCCTGCTGGGCACCGTCCTGCTGTGCGTCGCCGAGGCCGCGCACGCCATCGACGGCGGCGGCGGCGGCGCCGACGGTGGGCGGTCGGCCTCCGTGCCGGCGACGCTGCTCGGTGTCGGCCTCGGGGTGGTGGCCGCCGCGACCTATGCCCTGTACTCGTGGGCGGCGCACCGGCTCATCACCCGCCGGATCCCCTCCCGGGCGGCGATGGGTGCCGTCTTCGGTCTGGGCGGCCTGTTCCTGCTGCCGGTCCTGCTGGTCACCGGCGCGCCGCTCGTCGCGTCCTGGTCCGACGCGGCGGTGGGTACGTACATGGCGCTGGTGCCGATGTTCACCGGTTACGTCCTGTTCGGCTGGGGCCTCGCCCATGTGCCCGCCAGTACCGCCACCACCCTCTCGCTGCTCGAACCGGCCGTCGCGGCCGTCCTCGCCGTCCTGGTCGTCGGTGAACGTCTGCCCGCCACCGGCTGGTTGGGCGTCGCCCTCGTCATCGCCTGCCTGGCCGTGCTCACCGCGCCGACGGGCGGCGGCTTCCGCCGGGACCGGCGCATGGCCGCGCACCGCGCCGGCGACGCGGTCCGGGACGGGGCGGCCCACCGGACCGCCGGCGCGGACGGCGGCAGGTGAGCGCCCCGGGGCGGGCGGGCCGAGCCGCCGGCCCGGCGGGTGCGCCGGGCCGGTACGGGCGGCGCCGGCCTTCGCTCGTTCGGGCGGACCGCGGTGACCGCCCGCGGTGGGGGCCGTTCTCCTGGCATGAGCCCCTCCTCGCGCGGTGCGGCGGCCTTGGCCGCGGTCGCCGTCGCCCTGGTCACCGCCTACGGCACGGCTGAGGCCGCGAGCCGGACCGTCGCCCCCGCTCTGCACCGCACCACCGTGGTCGCGCCGGGCGGCGGGCACGCCCCGCAGGAGGTCGTCGAACCCGGCGGGAACGGCCGCCCGGCCCCGGGCGAGGACTGACCGGGCGCCGCCCGCGCGGGGTGACGCGAAGGGGCGGCGGATCCACGGGACGCGCCAAGGGCCGGGCAGCCCCGCACGGGTGCCCGGCCCTTCACGCTCGATGTGCCGTCAGTCGTCCTCGTCCGCCGGGTGCTCGCCGAGCATGGCCTGGATGGCGTCCACCGCGCTGCCGTCGTGGTCGCTGCCGGCCGTACCGCTGCCGGTCTGCACGTTCGCGGTGCGGTCGACCTCCAGGATGGAGTCGGCGTGCGAGTTGTCGATGACGGTGACCAGGCTGCCGCCGTTGGCCACGGCGGGCACGGCGGCGGCGCCGAGGAGCGCCGCCGCGATCATCGTGGCGGCCCCGAACCGGGGCCCGGGGCCGGCCGTCACACGCCCACGCCCTCGGGCAACAGCCGCTCGGGGGCGATGTTGCGCTCCAGCAGGCTGGTCGACGCCTTCACGCCGACCCCCGCGGACGGGTCCAGCCGCGGCAGCCGGCCGTCGGCCGCCTTCAGGTCGACCAGCGCGGAGTTCATCGCCTCGTGGGCGGCGAACAGACAGGGGGTGCTGTAGATCGCGACGTCGACGCCGAGGTCGGACAGCTCGCCGAGCGACAGGCGCGGCGACTTGCCGCCGGCGATCTGGTTGAACAGCAGCGGCTTGCTGCCCACGACCTCCCGGATGCGCCCGATCCACTCGACGCTGCGCACCCCGTCGACCAGGACCACGTCGGCGTCCGTAGCGGCGAGCCGCTCCGCGCGGTGCAGGATGTCGTGCTCGTCGGTGGCGTCCGTACGGGCGACGACGACCAGGTCCTTGCGGGCCTGGAGGACCTTCTCCAGCTTCTCCAGGTACTCGTCCAGCGGCAGCACCTGCTTGCCGTCGGCGTGCCCGCAGCGGCGGGGCCGCTTCTGGTCCTCCAGGATGACCCCGGAGGCGCCGATCCGTTCCAGTCCCTCGACGACGTGGCAGGCGACCTCGGGGTCGACGTACCCGTCGTCGATGTCGACCAGCAGGTGGTGGTGCGGGAACGCGCCCCGCAGCCGCTGGACGAAGGCCACCATGTCCGGCCATGCGATGAAGCCGATGTCCGGCAGGCCGTAGTACGAGGCCGCGAAGCCGAAGCCCGAGACGAACATCCCGTCGTAGTGCTTGGCCGCGATCGACGCCGAGTACATGTCGTACACGCCGATCAGCGGTGTGGTCCCGGGCCCGGCGATCCGCTCGCGCAGCTTGTTTCCGTAACTCAAGGTCCGGCTCCTCCAGTGGGTGGGTGGCGCGGGGCCGGGGTCCGGTCCACCGCGTCTCGACGCCCTTTACCAACACAAGAGCTTCCCTGGGTACGCGCATGACCCGCGCTGTACACCGGCTTTACTCACCCCGATGGCGGAACGGGTTCACCGCAGAAACGTCACTCGGGGAGCCGTGCCGCCCAGGCGAGGCCGCCGCGGAGGTGGGCCAGGAAGTCCGGGTCGCGCCACGCCTCGGCGGCGTGCCCGAAGGCCGTGTAGAACACCCGCCCCGCCCCCTGCGGCCGGCACCAGGCAAGCGGGTGGTCGGCCCCCATCCCGCCTCCCTCGTACGACGCCTCGTCCGCGCGCAGCAGCACCCTCACCCCGTCCCGGCGCCTGGGGCCGGAGCGGAAGTCGTACCACTCGTCGGTGAAGTCCCACACGCCGGGCAGGTGCCGGGTGGCGGGGTGGGCCGGGTCCTCCACGACGGCCTTCCCCGGCTGGTACGCCGGATGCCGGTCGAACCGGGCGCCGAGCAGTTCGCCGTAGTACGGCCAGTCGTACTCCGTACAGGCGGCCGCGTGCACGCCGGTGAAGCCGCCGCCCGCCTCGACGTACTCCGCCAGCCGCAGCCGTCCGGCGGGGGTCAGCACCGTGCCGCTGGTGGAGAGGAAGACGACGGCCGCGTATCCGGCCAGGGGCCGCTCCAGGTCCGCCGGGTCCTCGCTGCGCTCGACCGTGAAACCCCCGAGCCCGCGAACGGCCTCCACCGCGTCCGGGATGGAGTCGTGCCGGTAGTCGGTGGTCCGCGTGTACACGAGGATGCGAGGCGCCATGGCAGACGTATGGCGCACGCCGCCCGGAACTACACACCCGAGAAGGGGATTTCGGCGTTCTGGCGACAGGACGTCACACACTGTATCCATCATGGGACGGTACGTACGCGAGCGGGTGGGAGCGCGACCGCATGGGGACGACTCGACGGGCACGGAAGAACGCCTCGGCGATGAAGATGGTGGGGGCACTGCTCGCCCTCCATCGCGAGGCGGCCGGGTACACACAGAGCGCGCTGGGCCGGCGGTCCGTCCTCGGCGAGGAGATGATCGCGTCGATCGAGCAGGGCAGACGGCCACTGAAACCGGACGTCGCCGAGCAGCTCGACGAACTCCTGGACACCAAGGGGACGTTGTCGGTCGCCGTGAGCAGGATGCCCGAGGTGGATCTTGTCCCGATGTGGGCGGAGGAGTATCTGGCTCAGGAACGGGAGGCCATCGTCATCTCGTGGTACGAGAGCCTGCTGGTGCCCGGGCTGTTGCAGACGGAAGCGTATGCACGGGCGGTGTTCAGCAGCCGCGTGCCGGTCTACGACGATGACGAGATCGACCAGTTCGTGGCGGCGCGCATCGAGCGGCGCGAGATCCTGCACCGCAAAGTGCCGCCGACCGCGAGCTTCGTGATCTGGGAGGCCGCGCTGCGGGACCAACTGGGCGGGCGGGAGGTCCATGTCGAGCAACTGAGGCACCTGCGGGAGTACGCCGGTATGAAGGGGATCTCCGTGCAGGTGCTGCCGCTCGGCCGGACCTCGCATGCCGGGCTGGAAGGCCCGTTCATCCTCCTGGAGACTCCCGAGCACCAACGACTCGCGTACAGCGAGACGCAGCGTGGCAGCACCTTGATCGGCGATCCCGACGAGGTGGGGATCGTGACCCAGAAGTATGCGATGCTGCGGACGCAGGCCCTCAACACCGAGGACACGCGGGACCTGTTGGACCGTCTGCTAGGAGAGCAATGAGCGACACCGCACCCGAGTGGTTCAAGTCGAGCTACAGCAGCGGCGAAGGCGGCGCCTGCCTCGAAGTCGCCCTCCGGCCCACCTCCATCCACATCCGCGACTCCAAGACCCCCGCCTCCCCGCACCTCACGGTCACCCCGGCGGCCTGGGCCGCGTTCCTGAAGCTGCCCGGCAGGGGCTGAGGCGGGGCATGAGCCGTATTCCGCCGCTGCTCGACCACCTCGTCCTGGCCACACCCGAACTGGGCGCGACCGTCGCCGAGTTCGAGCGGCGGACGGGGGTGGCGCCCGCGCCCGGTGGAGTGCACGTGGGGCTCGGCACCCGCAACTACCTGGTGTCGCTCGGCGGGCGGAGCTATCTGGAGATCATCGGTCCGGACCCGGAGCAGCCGGAGCCGGTGGAGCTGCGGCCGTTCGGGGTCGACCGGCTGGCCGGGCCGCGCACGGTGACCTGGGCGATCAGTCCGCCCGATCTGGACGCGACGGTCACCGGTGCCCGCGAGCACGGCCATGATCCGGGGCCGGTCCACCCGATGAGCCGCCGGACCCCCGACGGCACCCTGCTGCGGTGGCGGCTGACCGACAGCGGCACCGCGCACCACGGCGGGCTGGTCCCCTTCCTCATCGACTGGGGCGATTCGGTGCACCCGACCGGCTCGGGGCTGCCTGTCACGCCGCTGCTCGAGGTCACGGCCACCGCGCCCGACCCGGCCGGGGTGCGGCTCGCGCTGGCCGCGCTGGGCACCGAACTCACGCTGAGCGAGGGTCCGTTCGCACTGTCCTTCACGGTGGGGACACCACGGGGCCCGGTGACCTTCTAGAACAGCTCGGCTTCGTCCCGCAGCCGGTCGTAGACCTCGCGCAGCCACGGGCGGTGGACCTCGGGGAGCCGGGCCAGGGTGCGCAGGAACACCTGCCGGTCGGGGCGGAACACCCAGTTCGGGTGGGACGGCAGCGGGTCGTCGCGCCGCACGTCCCGGGGCAGCCCGCCGGTCACCGGCAGCAGCGACCGGTCCTCCGGGAAGGCCAGGCCCAGCCACACGTCGACGGGCAGCGGTACGGTCGCCGGTGCGCCTGGCGGCCGCCATGGCTCCCCGGTCCGGGGGTGCACCGGGACCGCGGCGATCTCCGCGCCGTCGGGGTCGGGCCGGCCGGGCCCGGCCAGGGAAAGCGTCCGCGTCGGCCGTCCGGGCGGGAGGAGCGGGGTCAGGGCGCGGCCGAACATGTCGGTGAGGAGTCCGGCGGGCAGGGCGACGGGTTCGCCGGCCGAGGCCGCAAGCAGGTGGGCGAGGGCCGCGCCGGCGGCCGCCTCCCATTGGGGGCTCCAGTGTCCGGGCTGCTCGACGGGCGGTGTGCCGCGCTCCCCGGCGAGCAGGGTGGTCCAGTCGGCGGCCCGGGGCGCGGGGCCCTGGATGCGGCGAACGGCGGTCGGGTCGAGCCAGACGGCCTGCCAGATCGAGCAGTCGTCCATCCGGGTCGCCACTGCCCGGCCGCAGCCCTCGCAGGCGAGGTTCGGGCCGTCGCGGCCGTCCAGGCCCATGCAGTAGCCGTCGCACCGGCCCGGGATGAACACGGTGGCGCGGGTGTCGCCCGGCGCGACGGCGACCGCGCCCGGTGGTCCGGAGGGAAGGGAGTGCACGGGGGCGAACACCCCGAGGGCCGCCGCGGCTTCCTCTCCGACCTCGTCCCAGAGGCGCCAGGGCCCGCCTCGGGGTTCCGGGTCGACCGCGTAGGTGCCCGGTTCCATCAGGGCGGGCAGCATCGCGTGCCCGTAGGACTGGTGGGCGCGCACCGGAAGCGCCACCCGGGTCACCGGAGCGGTCAGCTCCGTACCGCACCGCCCGCACACGAACATGTCGGCCAACAGCCACTCCCCCGCCCCAGATCAGTCGGATCATCGTGGCGGCGGTGGGGGTCCGCAACCGGTTATGCGTCGTGCGGGCCGGGCAGGCGTGTCCGATTCGTTCAAGACCGGCCGCCACGGGTCCGCCTACGGTGCGTGCATGACTCCACGATTCGCCGTGATCGGCGTGGTGGCCTCCGATCTGGCCGCCTCGCTCGCCTTCTACCGTCGCCTCGGCCTGGTCTTTCCGGACGGGGCCGAGGAACAGCCGCATGTCGAGGCCGAGTTGCCCGGTGGGCTGGTGCTCGCACTGGACCCCGAGGCGACCGTCAGGTCGTTCCATCCCGAGTGGCGGGCGCCCTCCGGTGGGGGGCGGGTCGCGCTCGCCTTCCGGTGCGGTTCGCCCGCCGAGGTCGACGCCGTGTACGAGGATCTGGTGGGCGCCGGGTACCACGGGGAGCTGAAGCCGTGGGACGCGTTCTGGGGGCAGCGGTACGCCACCGTGCACGATCCCGACGGCAACGGCGTCGATCTGTTCGCGCCGCTAGCCGCCGGGGCCGAGTAGCGCGCCGAGCGTGGTGCCCGCGAGTTCCCTGACGTCGCGGGCGAGGTGGGGCTGGTCGGCGTAACCGGCGCGGGCCGCGGTCTCGGCGTACGGGACGCCGGAGCGGGCGAGGTCGAGGGCGCGCCGCAGGCGCAGGATGCGGGCCAGGGTCTTGGGGCCGTAGCCGAACGCGGTCAGCGAGCGGCGGTGCAACTGACGGGCCCCGATGCCGAGTTCGTCCGCCGTCGCGGCCACCGGGCGGCCCGCGTCCAGGCGTTCGACGAGCCGGCGCAGGAGCGGGTCGGGGGGCGCGGCGCGGGCGGCCAGGTCCAGGGCGATGTCCTCCAGGGCGGTGGCGGGGTCGGGTGCGGCCGCGAGGCGGTCGCGCAGGGGTCGTACCCGCCCGGCGGGCCACAGGTCGGTCAACTCCACGCGGACGTCACGCAGTTCGTGGGCCGGGACGCCGAGCAGGGTGGGTGCGGTGCCGGGATGGAAGCGGACGCCCGCCCAGGCGCGGGGCGGGCCTGCGGGCACGTGGGCGCGGGTGTCGGGGCCGGCGACCAGCAGCCGGCCCTCGCTGTACAGCAGGTCCATGCAGCCGTCGGGCAGCACCGGACGGACGGCGGGGTCCTCGGGGGTGCGCCACCACACCACCGCGCCGGTCAGCCGGGCCGGCCGCTCCTGGTACACGTGGGCCAGGCTACGCCGCCCGGGCGCGGTGTTCCTGGGGGCTGACGCCGTAGACCCGTTTGAAGGCGCTGGAGAGCGCGAACGCGCTGCCGTAGCCGACCTGGCGGGCGATGGCGGCCAGGGTGTCGTCGGTGTCGCGCAGGCGGTCGGCGGCGAGGGCGAGGCGCCAGGCGGTGAGGTGGGTCATGGGCGGCTCGCCGACCAGTTCGGTGAAGCGGCGGGCCAGGGCCGCGCGGGAGACGCCGGCCTTGGCGGCGAGCGCGGACACGGTCCAGGGGTGGGCGGGGTCGTCCTGGATGAGGCGCAGAGCGCGGCCCACGACGGGGTCGGCGAGGGCCCCGTACCAGCCGGGCGCGGCGGCTTCGGGGCGGGAGAACCAGGCCCGCAGGGCGCTGATGACTAGCAGGTCGAGCAGGCGGTCGAGGACGACTTCCTGGCCGGGTTCGTCGCGGACGACCTCGTCCATGAGCAGCGGGGTGAGCGGGCTGGGCGAGGTCTCGGCCGGGAGGGTCAGCAGGGATGGCAGGGCGTCGAGGAGGCGGCCGCTGATCTCGCCGCGCATCAGGTAGGTGCCGATGAGCATCACGGTGGGGGCGTCCGGGCGGTCGCCCCAGGTGCGGACGCCGAGGTCCATCGTGCCGTTGAGGGGGCGGCCGTCGGGGTGGTGGCACTCGCCGCCGGGCAGGATCAGCGCCTGCGGGGCGGTGCCGGGGGCGTCGGCGCAGGTGTAGGG
>NZ_JAJSZC010000251.1:0-10741 GCF_036815105.1 Streptomyces sp. IBSBF 3136 | reverse complement strand
CACCAAGATCAAGTCCCGCACCCCATCCCTCACCACCGCCTACAAGGCCGCGGCCACCACCCTCAAGAAGACCGACCTCACCGGCGCCCGAGCGAAGCTCTACCTCGTGCTCGACCGCTCCGCGAGCATGCGCCCGTACTACAAGGACGGCTCCGCCCAGGCCCTCGCCGACCAGACCCTCGCCCTCGCCGCCCACCTGGACCCCGAGGCCACCGTCCACGTCGTCTTCTTCTCCACCGAGGTCGACGGCACCACCGACCTCACCCTCGACGCGGACCACGAGACCAGGATCGACGACGTGCACGCCGGCCTCGGCCGCATGGGCCGTACCAGCTACCACGCCGCCGTGGAGGCGGTCCTCGCGCACCACGAGAAGAACGCGGACCCCGCCGCCCCCGCCCTGGTGATCTTCCAGACGGACGGCGCCCCGGACGCGAAGACCCCCGCCACCCAGTCCCTCACCGAGGCCGCGAAGAACCACCCCTCGGTGTTCTTCTCCTTCGTCGCCTTCGGCGAGCACGACAACAAGGCCTTCGACTACCTGCGCAAGCTGAAGACCGACAACACGTCCTTCTTCCACGCGGGCCCCACCCCGCGCGAACTCACGGACGTCGAGCTGTACGAGGGCGTACTCGCCGTATGGCGCCCGTGACCTGCCGTAACAGCGCGTAGCTCCCCGCACAAACCGTGCCGCCCGCTTCTCACCCCGTAAAACGGAAGCGGGCGGCATACACACGTCGGCTACGATTTCAAGGTTCGTACCCGTAGCGACCTGGGAGCAGCCCCCGATGGCTCGACACCTCATCACCAGCGCCCTTCCGTACATCAACGGGATCAAGCACCTGGGCAACATGGTGGGGTCCATGCTCCCGGCGGACGTGTACTCCCGGTACCTCCGCCAGCGCGGCCACGACGTCCTGTACATCTGCGCGACCGACGAGCACGGCACCCCCGCCGAGCTGGCCGCCAAGGAGCAGGGCCTCGCGGTGGACGCGTTCTGCGCCCAGGCGCACGACGCCCAGAAGGCCGTCTACGACGGCTTCGCGCTCGCCTTCGACTACTTCGGCCGCAGCTCCTCCGCGGAGAACCGGGACATCACCCAGCACTTCGCCCGCAAGCTGAACGAGAACGGCTTCATCGAAGAGCGCGCCATCCGCCAGGTGTACAGCCCGGCCGACGGCCGCTTCCTGCCGGACCGCTACGTCGAGGGCACCTGCCCCCACTGCGGCTACGACAAGGCCCGCGGCGACCAGTGCGAGAACTGCACCCGTGTCCTCGACCCCACGGACCTGATCGACCCCCGCTCGGCGATCTCGGGCTCCACGGACCTGGAGGTCCGCGAGACCAAGCACCTCTTCCTCCTGCAGTCCAAGCTCCAGCACGAGGTCGAGGAGTGGGTCTCCCGGCACGAGGAGGACTGGCCGCAGCTGGCCTCCTCCATCGCCCGCAAGTGGCTGACCGAGGGCCTGCACGACCGCGCCATCACCCGTGACCTGGACTGGGGCGTCCCGGTCCCGGCGGACACCTGGCCGGAGCTGGCGGCCGAGGGCAAGGTCTTCTACGTCTGGTTCGACGCCCCGATCGAGTACATCGGCGCGACCAAGGAGTGGGCGGACCAGGACCCGGAGAACCGCGACTGGAAGTCGTGGTGGTACGACGTGGACACCGAGGTCCGCTACACCGAGTTCATGGCCAAGGACAACGTCCCCTTCCACACCGTGATGTTCCCGGCCACCGAGCTGGGCGTGCGCGAGCCGTGGAAGAAGGTCGACTACGTCAAGGCGTTCAACTGGCTGACGTACTACGGCGGCAAGTTCTCCACCTCGCAGAAGCGGGGCGTCTTCACCGACCAGGCCCTGGAGATCCTGCCCGCCGACTACTGGCGCTACTTCCTGATCGCCAACGCCCCGGAGTCGGACGACTCGTCCTTCACGTGGGAGCACTTCACGGCCACGGTCAACAAGGACCTCGCCGACACCCTCGGCAACTTCGTCAACCGTGTCCTGTCCTTCTCCCGCAAGCGCTTCGGCGACGACGTGCCCGACGGCGGCCGCCCGGGCGAGGCGGAGACCCGCCTCGGCGAGGAGATCGCGACGCTCCTGGCGGAGTACGAGTCGCACATGGAGACCCTCCAGTTCCGCAAGGCGGCCGCGGCCCTGCGCGCCCTGTGGTCGGCCGGCAACTCCTACCTGGAGGAGAAGGCCCCCTGGCTGGAGATCAAGACCGACAAGGACGGCGCCGCGCTCACCCTGCGCACGGCGATGAACCTGATCCACCTGTACGCGGTGGTCTCCGAGCCGTTCATCCCGGCGACGGCCAAGGTCATGCGGGAGGCGTTCTCCCTGGAGAACGACACCGCGGCCTGGGTGACCACGGACGAGGCGAAGGCCCTGACCTCGGTCCCGGCCGGCACCCCGTTCACCGTCCCGCCGGTCCTGTTCGCGAAGCTCACCGACGAGGACCTGGAGGCGTACAAGGAGCGCTTCGGCGGCACCGAGGGCTGACCACACGCTGTAAGGAAGTCGTGAACCTCCCCACCCCCCACCACCGCCTCCTCTCCGACGTCGTCGGCGTCGGCGGTCCGTTCGGGCTCGTGCTCGCCGGTGGCTACGCCTTGCAGGCGCACGGTCTGCTCGAACGTCCCCACGCGAACGTCGACTTCGCCACCGAGAGCCCCAAGGCCATGGACCGGATCGCCGGTGCCGTCGGCGCGGCCCTGGAGGCGCGGGGGCGGCTGGTGCGGGCCGGGAGGACCACCGAGCGGACCGCGGAGCTGACGGTCACGGACCCGCCGAGCGGCGAGCCCTGCACCCTCACCCTGCACAAGGAGACGTTCTGGCAGCCGCCCGAGCTGACCGCGTACGGCCCCGCGCTCTGCGTCGAGGACGCCGTCGGCACGAAGATCCGGGCCCTGTACGACCGGGGCGCCGCCGTCGACCTGATCGACGCGCAGGCCGCCGCCACCCGCTTCTCCCTGCCGGACCTGGAGGAACTGGGCCGCAGGCACGCCCACGACCCCTTCGACCTGCCCACCCTCCAGTCCCGCCTGACGGGCACGGACTTCTACTCCGCCGTGGAGTTCCTGCGGTACGGGCTGGACGAGCCGCGCGTCGCCGCCCTGCGCGCCTGGGCGCAGGCCTGGTCGGACGACATCGCCGAGCGGCTGCTGGAGGACGGCGCCGCTCCCGAGGACGAACCCGATCCCGGCACGGGCGAGTGACCCCGGCCCGCCACACGGTCCTTCAGTCGCACCTTCGCCCACCCGAGCCCCCGCGCCTTCACCCACCCCTTCCCCAAGCCCGGTAAAAGGCCCGGTAAAGGCCCTGATAGGGTCCGCTCACTTGGCGAGGGCGGGGGCCCTCGCGGGGAGGGAACCTCACGTGGGCAGACACGCCCCTAGACGGCGCGGCATGGCCGCGGCCGTCTCCTCGTTCGCGGTCGCCGTGGCGGCCGTGTCCGCCGCCGTCCTGCCGGGGAGCGGCGCCTCGGCCGATCCGGCCGCCCCGGCGGCCGGTACCACCGAGATCACACTGACCGACCCCAGCTCCACCCGTCCGCGCACCGACCGGCCCCTGGTCGCCGGCGCGAGCGGATTCCTGCACCGGCAGAGCGGGATCGCCGGACTGCTGTGGACGGACTACTCCGCCGGCACCACCGTGGTCGTCGGCACGGCGGACGGCGCCTACGCGCCCGCCGGCGTGTGCGAGAACCTGGGCTCGACGACCTGCCCGGAGGCCTGGTACGGCTCCGACGGCGACCTGGTCGCGCTGCCGGAGGCCGGGTCCGTGGCCCTCTGGGACCCGGCGACCCGGACGACGTCGGCCTTCACCTCCGACCAGGCGTACCGGGGACTGGCCGGGCGGACCGTGATCACCGAGCGGGCGCTGCACGACCGGGTGGACGGCACGTGGCGCTCCCGCGCCATCGCGCCCGCGGGCACCCGCGTCACCTCGGGTGCCGTCAAGGCCGCCGACGCGCACGGCGCGCTGTTCCAGGTGGGCACCGACCTGTACCACCTCGACGCCGACACGGCCGTGGCCACTCAGGTGTTCGACGCCGTGGGCGCCCGCCCGGTCACCGTCATGAGCGACGACCGCGTCGGCGTGTACGACCTCGGCTCCGGCGACCTGCGCCTGAAGTCGCGCACGGACCCGGGCGGCGCCGAGCAGGTGCTGGACCTGCCCTCGCCGGGCGGCTACCTGGAGGGTGCCCCGGTCCTCGTCGGCGACTGGCTGCTGCTGCCGCTGTCCGGCGGCATCGGCAGCGGGACCGGCGTCCGGCTGACCGCGGTGTCCCTCACCGACGGCTCGTCGCAGACCCTGCTGGCCAAGGCCGGCGCGTACGCGGTGCACGCGTCCGGCGACAGCGCCCTGGTCACCGGCGGCACCGACGCCACCGACTGGTGGACCCGGCGGGTGAGCCGCTCCGCCGACGGCTCGCTGACCCTGACGAAGGAGGCGCAGGTCCCGGCGCCGGAGAACGCCAAGACGGGCCTCGCGCTCAGCCGGGGCAGTCTGCGGGTCGCCGAGGACGACCCGAGCGGCACCATGGACACCACCTCGGTGCGCACGCTCGCCACGACCGGGGGCCGGCTGACCGCCTCCGAGCCGCAGGCCGGCGACACGATCAGCCCCGTGTGCCCCTACGCGGGCGCCGACTGCTCGGTGCTGTGGGGCAACAGCGGCGACGGCCCGCGCGACGCCTTCCTCAGCACGTTCTACGACGGCGGCGAGAGTGAAGCGGACCGGCTGGTCGCGATGAACGACGGCTCCTCCGACCACACCCTGGAGTTCCGCACCCGGGGCGGCGCCATCGTCGACGTCTCCGACGACTACGCCGTCTACGACTCCGGCGGGGCCTCCCCGGCGCAGTACGTCGGCGAGTTCGGGCAGGGCCAGAAGCTGAAGCGGTCCGTGCGCGCCGCCGCGCTGAACGGCTCGACGCTGTGGAGCGCCACGACCACCGCCGGCAAGCTCACCCCGTACGACCTCGCCACGGACCGCACGGGGGCCACGGTCACCGTGCCCGGCCTCGGCTGTGTGCCGGACGAGCTGCAGGCGGCCGGGCGCTGGGTGTACTGGGCGTGCGGCGGCGGCTCGGCGGGCGTGTACGACACCAAGGCCGGCACGTCCCGCGCGGTGCCCGGTGGCGACGTGCTGCTGGGCGACGGTTTCACCGTCCGCCACGACCACGCCGCCGACACCCTGGTCCTGACCGAGGCGGCCACCGGCTCCACCCGGGTGATCGCCGAGGCCGTCCAGGACACCGGCCTCGCCGTGGACCGCCGCTTCAAGTGGACCGTGGACGAGTACACGGGCCTGGTCGCCTGGACCGACCTGTACGAGCGGACGCACATCGCCACCACCGGCGTCACGCCGTCGGCCGTGACGGCCTTCGAGTCCGAGGCGTCGGGTTATGTGGACCCCGGCATGCGTTTCGAGGGCTCATGGCTGCTGTCCCGCCCGGTCACGTCCTGGTCGGCGACGTTCACCTCCGTGCAGAGCGGCCCGACGGGCAGGATGACCCACACGATCACCGGGGGCGCGTCCTCGGCCCGGGTGGCGACGGACTGGTACGGCACCACGGCCACGAACGTCCGTTTCCCCAACGGGGAGTTCACCTGGACCCTCAAGGCCACCGGCACCGGCACCGCCGGCGCGGTCACCGTGGCGACCGGCGAGGGCTTCCTGGCCCGGGGCGCCGCCGTGCGGCACGACTTCACCAGCCCCGACGGCCCGGACGGCCGGGGCGACCTGCTCACGCTCAACTCCTCGGGCGGGCTGACCTTCCAGGCCGGTACCGGCACGGGCGGGTTCGGCGACAAGACCACCGGCACCGGCTGGGCGACGAGCGTCAGGGCCGTGCCCTTCGGCGACCTCGACGGCGATCGCTGCAACGACGTGCTGGTCCGGCTGAGCAGCGGCGCCCTGCGCCTGTACAAGCCGGGCTGTGGCAAGGCGGTCACCCCGAAGACGTCGTACACGACCCTCGCGAGCAGCGGCTGGACCCAGTACGACGTGCTGACCTCGCCCGGTGACGTCACCGGCGACGGCCGCCCCGACCTGATCAGCCGTGCCGCCTCCACCGGCACCGTCTACCTCCACAAGGGCACGGGCGACGGCAGGCTGGCGGCCCGCGTGAAGCTGTACGACAACTGGAAGGGCTACAAGAAGGTCATCGGCGCCGGCGACCTGAACGGCGACGGCATCGGCGACCTGCTCGCCCAGGACAAGGCGAACACCCTCTACCGGTACGACGGCCGGGGCAACGGCACCTTCGCGGCCCGTGCGAAGGTGTTCGCCGACTGGGGCGCCTCGTACGACGCGGTGGTCGGTGTCGGCGACCTCACCGACGACGGCAGGGCCGACCTGGTCTCGCGGGACAGCGGCGGCAACGTCTACCGCAACAGCGGTGACGGCAAGGGCTCCTTCGGCGCCCGCACGAAGATCGCGACGGGCTGGGGCGGTTACAAGTCCCTGTCCTGACGCCTCGGATCACCACGGGAGCGCCGTACGACGGGTCAGCTCCCGGTCTCCCGCGTTTCCAGGGGTCTCGGTCGTGGGCCGGGACCGTAGGGACGGAAGCCGTCACCGGGCCCGGAGACGGCTGTGCGCGCCGATCGTCGAGAGCGAGTCAGGACAGATCGGCGCGCACGGGCACCCGGTACTACTTCGGCTGCGGCTTCCTGATGCTCAGGTGCAGCTCGCGCAGACGGGACTCGTCCAGCTCGGTCGGGGCGCCCATCATCAGGTCCTGGGCGTTGCCGTTGAGCGGGAAGGCGATCGTCTCGCGGATGTTGGGCTCGTCCGCGAGGAGCATGACGATGCGGTCCACGCCCGGGGCGATGCCACCGTGCGGCGGGGCGCCGAAGCGGAACGCGCGGAGCATGCCGGCGAACTTCTCCTCGACGGTCTCACGGTCGTAGCCCGCGATCTCGAAGGCCTTGAGCATGATGTCCGGCTCGTGGTTCCGGATCGCGCCGGAGGACAGCTCGACGCCGTTGCAGACGATGTCGTACTGCCAGCCGAGGATGTCCAGCGGGTCCTGGGTCTCCAGGGCCTCGAGACCGCCCTGCGGCATCGAGAAGGGGTTGTGCGAGAAGTCGATCCCGCCGGTCTCCTCGTCCTTCTCGTACATCGGGAAGTCGACGATCCAGCAGAAGCGGAAGACACCCTCCTCGAAGTGGCCGGCGCGCTTGGCGGCCTCCACCCGGACGGCGCCCATGATCTTGGAGACCTCGTCGTACTCGCCCGCGCCGAAGAAGACGGCGTGGCCGGGGGCCAGGGCGAGCCGCTTGGTCAGCTCGGCGACGTTCGCCTCGGTCAGGAACTTCGCGATCGGGCCGGACAGCGAACCGTCCTCGGCCACACGCACCCAGGCCAGGCCCTTGGCGCCCTGCTCGACGGCGTACTCGCCCAGCTGGTCGAAGAACTTGCGGGGCTGGGCGGAGACGTCCGGCACCGCGAGGGCGCGCACGTGCTTGCCCGCGAACGCCTTGAACTCCGAACCCTCGAAGACATCGGTGATGTCCACCAGCTCCAGCTTGGCGCGCAGGTCCGGCTTGTCGGAGCCGTACTTCAGCATCGCCTCGCGGAACGGGATGCGCGGGAAGGGGGAGGTGACGTGGCGGCCGCCGCCGAACTCCTCGAACAGCTCGGTCATCAGCTTCTCGACCGGCTGGAAGATGTCCTCCTGCTCGACGAAGGACATCTCGATGTCGAGCTGGTAGAACTCGCCCGGCGAGCGGTCGGCGCGGGCGTCCTCGTCGCGGAAACAGGGCGCGATCTGGAAGTAGCGGTCGAAGCCGGAGATCATCAGCAGCTGCTTGAACTGCTGGGGGGCCTGCGGCAGGGCGTAGAACTTGCCGGGGTGCACCCGGGAGGGGACCACGTAGTCACGGGCGCCCTCGGGGGAGGTGGCGGACAGGATCGGCGTCGCCATCTCGTTGAAGCCCATCACCGCCATCTTCTGGCGCATGGCCGAGATGACCGCGGTGCGCAGCATGATGTTGCGGTGCATGCGCTCGCGGCGCAGGTCCAGGAAGCGGTACTCCAGGCGCCGCTCCTCGTTGACCCCGTCCTCGCTGTTGATCGTGAAGGGCAGCGGAGCGGCCGCGCCGAGCAGCTCGACATCGGCGACCTCGACCTCGATCTCGCCGGTGGGCAGGTCGGGGTTCACGTTCTCGGTTCCACGTGAAACAACCTGGCCGTCGACGCGGACCGTGGACTCCTTGGAGATCTTGTCCAGGGCCTCGTAGGCGGCCGTGCCGGGACGGGCCACCAGCTGCGTGATGCCGTAGTGGTCGCGCAGATCGATGAAGAGGATGCCGCCCAGGTCGCGCCGATTGTGCAGCCAGCCACTCAGCCGGACGTCGGTGCCGACGTCAGAGGCGCGGAGCTGGCCGCAGGTGTGGGACCTGTACCGATGCATCGTCGTTCATCGTCCTTCGTGGTGGGGTGATGAGTGCCGGAGCTCCCGCTCCGGCGGGGGCCGGGCACGGGGCCCGGACCCATCAAGGGTACCGGGCACGCCAAGATCGGCTCCCCACCTTTTCCCCGGCGCTCCCCGCGGTGGCACCGATCGATCGGATCTTCCTGAAGTGGGGCAATGCGTACGGGCGAGCCGCTGCCGTCCGTAAATGACGTCCTCGCCGCCCTCGCGACGGGATTGTGGCACTGGGACACGGCTTCCGGCCTGGTCACCGTGGACGCGGAGGCGGCGCGACTGCTCGGGCTGCCCGCGCGCACGACCACCCTCACGGAGGCGCACACTCGGGCCCGGCTCCACCCGGTCGACTGGAACGAGATCACCGGCGTGATCCGGCTGGCGGTCGCCGAGGGCACCCTGGCCGAGGTGCGCATCCGAATCATGGACGAGCAGGGGCGGGTGCTGCGGGTCGTGCGCAGCCGCTCGAAGCCGTCCTACGACCCCGAGCGGCACAGCTACGAGCTGACCGGAACCCTCCAGGAGGTCACCGAACCGGCCCCGGGCACGGCGGCGGGCCGCAGCGCGGTCACCGGGGACTGGCGGCGCTCCCGGCGGCCGTCCGGCCCGCGGTGCGGCGCACGGCGCTGTCGGTGGCGCAGGACGAGCCCGAGCGGATCGCGGAGGCCCGCCGGCACCTGCGCGAGCTGCTGCACGACTGGGGCTCGGCCGACCAGGTGGACTCCGCGGTGCTGCTGGTCTCCGAGACGGTCACCAACGTCCTGGTGCACACCGACGCCGACGCGCTGCTGCTCGCCGAGGTGACCGGGGAGCCGGGCGGGCGCCGGCTGCGGCTGGAGGTCACGGACGCCGGTGACGACCTCCCGCACAAGCGCCGGCCGGGCGAGCTGGCCTCCTCGGGCCGCGGCCTGGTGCTGATCGAGCTGCTCGCGGACGCGTGGGGGGTGGAGCCGCGGGGCCGCGGCAAGAGCATCTGGTTCGAGCTCTACGAGTCCGACGGCTCGGGCGCCGCGTGACGTGAGCGCAGTTCCTGTACGACACCGAAGGCGGCGGCGGTCAGCGGCACCGAGAGCAGCATGCCGAGGATCCCCGCGACGGAGGCGCCCGCGGTGATCGCCAGCATGACCACCGCCGGGTGCATCTGCACGGTCCGGCTCTGGATGACGGGCTGGAGCACGTGTCCCTCCAGCACCTGGACCGCGAGCACCACCCCGAGCGCCCACAGCGCGATGACGAAGCCGCGGTCGGCGAGGGCGACCAGCACGGCCACCGCGCCGGAGATGAAGGCGCCGAGGTAGGGGATGTAGGCGAAGACGAGGACGAGCGCGCCGAGGCCGACCGCGCCGGGTACCCGCAGGATCAGCAGGCCGACGGTGATGCACACGGCGTCGATCAGGGCGATGAGGGTGGTCCCCCGCATGAACCCCTCCACCGCCGTGAAGGCGCGCCGGGCGACGGCCTCCGCGGTGTCGGCCGTGCCGCCGGGCGCGACGGCCCGCAGGAGGTCGACGGCGCGATGGGAGTCGCGGAGGAAGAAGAAGACCAGCAGCAGCGCGAGCACGGCCATGGCGATGCTCTCGCCGACCACGCTGACACCGCTGATGACGTTGGAGGCCGCGGTCCCGCCGAACTCGCCGAGCAGCTTGCGTGAGTTGGCGGCGAGGTCGTCGAGGCCGGTGCCGGCGGAGCCGAAGTGCCGGGTGACGGCCTGGGCGGCCTGCCGGAGCGAGGCGATGATCTGGTCGCCGGTGTCGATGAGCGCGGCGACGACGATGTAGACCGCCCCGCCGACGACGGCCACGACTGCGACGCAGGTCAGCCCGGCCGCGAGCGAGCGCTGCACCCCCGCCGCCACCATCCGCCGGTACAGCGGCCCCAGCAGCGCGGTCCCCAGCAGGGCGAGCAGCACGGGAACCACGGCCGTACGCAGCTCCCCGCACAACCGCACACCGACCCACCCGACCCCGGCGACGAGCAACACCACCGCACACCAGGCGGCCAGACGACGGACAGGCTCGGAGAGCGGCGGCACACCCCCAGCTGATCACGCCCCTTCCCGACTGTCCTGCGACGGCCCTCCGACCGGGTGAGACACCGGGCGTCGGCCGGGGGCGCGTCCGCCGTCGAGGGCCGCCCCGGCGGTACGTGCGCCGCTGCCCGGGCCGCCAGTGCGTTCGCCGCCGGCACAGGCCCCGCGCGGGACCCGAACGGGCCCCGGACGACCGTCGCCCGGTCCCGCGTGGGCGGGCCGGGCGGCGCCCATGAGGCTCCGCCCCCCGCTGCCAGCCGGGGTGCA
>NZ_JAJSZC010000250.1:0-10747 GCF_036815105.1 Streptomyces sp. IBSBF 3136 | reverse complement strand
GTGTCGGGGGTCGTTCGTCTGCGGAGCAGGAGGAGGGCCGCGTCGTCGTGGAGGCGGCCGCCCACGTGGGTCAGCAGTTCGTCGTGGAGGGCGGTGAGGGTGCGGGCCGGTTCCTCGCAGACGTGGCGGGCCACGCCCTCAGCGAGCGGATAGAACTCGCGGGCGTGGTCGCGGGCCTCGGTGACCCCGTCGGTGTAGAGCAGCAGCTGGTCGCCGTCGGCGAAGGGCAGGCGCTGGAGGCGGGGCGCCTCGCCGGAGAGGGCGCGCAGACCGAGCGGCGGCGCGGGACGGGTGGGCTCCACCGGCGCCCCCTCCCGGGACGCGGATATCAGCAGCGGCGGCGCGTGCCCGCAGTTGACGACCTCCAGCCGGCCCGGCCGCGGGTATCCGGCGACCACGGCGGTGACGAAGTCGTCGGGGCCGAGGTTGCGCGCCAGGCTCCGTTCGATCCGGCCGACGACCGCCAGGAGGTCGGGCTCGTCGTAGGCGGCCTCGCGGAAGACGCCGAGCGGCTCGCGGCGGTCCCGACGGCGGGCAGCCCCTTGCCGCGTACGTCGCCCACGATGAGCCGCACCCCGTGCGGGGTGGACACCAGGGCGTAGAGGTCCCCGCCGATCCGGGCCTCCGCCGCCGCCGCGCTGTAACGCACGGCCACCTGGAACGGGCCGACCGTCTCGGGGACAGGCTTCAGGAGGGCGTGCTGGGCCGCCTCCGCGACCGAGCGGACCGCGGCGAGGACCCGTTCCCGGCGTCCGCGCAGTGCGCTGGCCAGGCCGCTGGCCGCGGTGACCGCCAGCAGGGCGGCCAGCACGGCCGCCAGCTCATGACCGGGCACCTCGTCCCAAAGCCCCTGCGCCGCGCCCAGCACCCCGGCCAGCAGACCGACGCACAGCACCCCGCGCGGCCCGTTGGTGGTGGCCGCCAGCGCGGGTCCGGCCGCCAGCAGCGGCAGCCAGACCATCCCCGCGCCTCCGACCAAGCCGACCAGCACGACGACGGCCACGACCAGCACCGGCAGGACCGGCAGGACGGGCAGCACCGGCGCACCGACGGCGAGCTGCCCGGCGGCACGCCGGTGGGCCGTCGACCAGTGGGCCGCCGCCGACCGGTGGCCGGTCCACCGGCGTCCGGACGACCGCGCCGGCCCGTGCTCGCTGCGATGGTGTCGGGCCTGGCTCATGTCTCGTCCGCAGTCCTCACCTGTACGGGGCACATACCCGGAATGACCGTTTCATCAAGGAAACCGGGCTGGGCCGGGCGCCCACAAGGCGCGGAATTTCAGATAGTGAGCGACAGCCCCCGGGTCACCCGGCCGGCGGTCGGCAGCAGCCGGGCCCGGATGTCCTGGAGCCGGGCGTTGCGCTCCACCGGCAGCGAGACGCCGAGCGAGCCGATCATGTCCCCGTAGTAGACGGGCACGGCGACGCACACCGTGCCGAGCGTGTACTCCTCGATGTCGGTCACCGCCGGCGCCAGCGGGGCGTCCTCGATCCTGCGGAGCAGTTCACGGGACGATGCCGGGACGGAACTTGGGAATCCGTACGGTGATCTTCGTGCCGGCTCCGACCCCGGTCTCGATGACGAGGCCGTGATCGTCGCCGTACACCTGGCGCAGGCGCATGTCCACGTTGCTGAGGCCGATCCCCGCGTGGGGGTCGCCCCGGCCGCGCAGGAGGTCGCGCAGCCGCTGCGGGTCCATGCCGACGCCGTTGTCCTCGATGACGACCCGGGCCTCCGTCCCCTCGTCCTCGGCGACGATCGTGATGCGGCCGCGGTCCACGGACTCCTCGAGGCCGTGCTTGAGGGCGTTCTCGACGAGGGGTTGCAGGCAGAGGAAGGGGAGGGTGACCGGCAGCACCTCGGGGGCGATGCGCAGGGTGACTTCGAGGCGGCGGCCGAAGCGGGCGCGGGCGAGTTCGAGGTACTGCTCGATCGAGCGCAGCTCCTCGGCGAGGGTGGTGAAGTCGCCGCCCCGGCGGAAGGAGTAGCGGGTGAAGTCGGCGAACTCCAGCAGCAGTTCGCGGGCGCGTTCGGGGTCGGTGCGGACGAACGAGGCGATGCTCGCGAGCGAGTTGTAGACGAAGTGCGGGGAGATCTGGGCGCGCAGGGCGCGTATCTCGGCCTCGATCACGCCGGAGCGGGCCCGGTCGAGTTCGGCGAGTTCGAGCTGTACGGAGACCCAGCGGGCCACCTCGGCGGCGGCCCTGACCATGACGGCGGACTCCGCGTCGCCGAACGCGGCGAGTGTGCCGGGGGCGCGGCCGTCGACGCCGAGCGGCGCCAGGACGCCCCAGCGGACCGGGCAGGTGTCGTTGCCGCAGGACAGCGCGAAGGTCTGGGTGCGTCCGGTGCGCAGTACGTGGGCGAGCTCGGCCTCGGCCTCGGCGCGGTGGTGGTCGCCGACGCCGTCCCAGGCGAGCACGGACTCCTCGTCCGTGAGGGCGAGGGCGACCGTGCCGAGCAGGGGGCGCAGCCGCCGGGCCGCCTTGCGGGCGGTGTCGGGGGTGAGGCCGGCGCGCAGCGGCGGTGCCGCGAGCGAGGCCGTGTGCAGGGTGTGGAAGGTGGCCCGTTCGACCGGAGTGCCGGGACCGGCCGGGTTCTCGTGCTGCCGACGGGCGCCCGCATGGCCGAGTACGGCCCCGAGGGCGAACAGCGCGAGCGCGGCGAGCGCCAGCACGACGGTGCCGAGCGCGCTCATACGACGGGCTCCGGGCCGGGTTCGTGCGCGTCGGGGTCGCGCGGGTCGGAGTGGTGCGGGCAGGTGCCCTGGGGGTCGGGGCCGCGCCGACCGCTTCCGTGCGGGCCGGGGTCGCGGGGGTGCCGCTCGGCCGCCTTCCTCCCGGAGCCGCGCCGTTCGGTCTCCCTCCCTCCTCCCCCGCCTGTCGCCTCCGGCAGGTGCAGGCGGGCCATCGTGGTGGCCGCGCTCGCGGGGGTGCGGTCGCGGGTGGCCAGGGAGGTCAGGACCATCGCGGCGAAGCCGACCGGGACGGACCAGACGGCGGGCCAGGCCAGCAGGGTGTGCAGCAGGCCGGAGCGCGCGCCGCCGGCGATGGTCACCGTGACGGCGGTGAGCGCCGAACCGCCGCCGAGGAGCAGTCCGGCGCTCGCGCCGGGCGGGGTGAGTCCGCGCCACCAGATGCCGAGGACGAGCAGCGGGCAGAACGAGGAGGCGGACACGGCGAAGGCGAGGCCGACCGCGTCGGCCACGGGCAGGTCGCTGACGAGGGTGTTGGCGGCGGTGGGCACCGCGATCGCCGGCAGGGTCGCGAGCCGGTAGTGCCGGATGCCGAGGGCCGGCAGCACGTCCTGGGCGAGCACGCCGGCCACCGACATGGTGAGCCCGGAGACGGTGGACAGGAACGCCGCGCAGGCGCCGCCCGCGACGAGCGCCCCGAGCAGGTCACCGCCGACCCCGCCGATCAGCCGCTGGGGCAGGACCAGGACCGCTGCGTCGGCGTCGCCGGTCAGCAGCAGGTCGGGCGCGTAGAGCCGGCCGAGCACGCCGTAGAGCGGGATCAGCAGGTAGAACGCGCCGAGCAGGCCGAGCACGGCGACGGTGGTGCGGCGGGCGGCGCGGCCGTCGGGGTTGGTGTAGAAGCGGACGACGACGTGCGGCAGGCCCATGGTGCCGAGGAAGGTGGCGAGGATGAGGCCGTACGTGGCGTAGAGGCCGTGCTGTTCGCGGCCGGCCGCCAGCGGGTTCGCCCAGCCGGACGCGGCGGCGCGGCCGCCCCCGGCGTGGGGCAGCGGGACGCGGGCGCCGGGCGGGAAGCGCAGGGTGGTGGCGGGGCCGATCCGGTGCGGGCCCGTGTCGAGGGTGAGCGGGCGGCCGCGCAGGGTTCGCCCGTCGACGGTTCCGGTCACCGTGATCCGCACCGGCTCCTGGACGGTGAGGCGCAGCGTGGCGTCGGTGCGCACCTCGGTGGAGCGCTGGAAGACGGGGCGTTCGTCCCAGGCCGGGGCGGGCGCGTGGTCCGCGCGCCAGGCGAGCAGCAGGAACACGGCGGGCACCAGCAGCGCGGTGAGCTTCAGCCAGTACTGGAAGGCCTGGACGAAGGTGATGCTGCGCATGCCTCCGGAGGCCACGGCCACCGTCACCACGGCGGCCACGACCAGACCGCCGGACCAGCCGGGCGCGCCGGTGAGCAGCCGCAGCGTCAGTCCCGCGCCGCGCAGTTGGGGCAGCAGGTAGAGCCAGCCGACGCCGACCACGAGCACGCTCGCGATCCGGCGGACGGCCCGGGACTCCAGCCGTGCCTCGGCGAAGTCCGGGAGGGTGTAGGCGCCGGAGCGGCGCAGCGGGGCCGCGACGAAGGCGAGCAGGACCAGGAAGCCGGCGGTGTAGCCGATGGGGAACCACAGCATGTCCGCGCCGTGCGCGAGGACGAGTCCGGCGACGCCGAGGAAGGACGCGGCGGAGAGGTACTCGCCGCTGACGGCGAACGCGTTGAGGCGGGGCGGCACGCTGCGGGAGGCGACGTAGAAGTCGGAGGTGGTGCGCGAGACGCGCAGGCCCAGCGCGCCGACGAGCACCGTGACCAGGACCACGGCCGACACACCGGCGACTGCGTACGTCTGGTTCAACGCCCGGTCACGTCGCCCTCGTTGCGCTCGGCGCGGCGGACGTACCAGATTCCGGCGGCCAGCAGGGCCGGGTACGGGGCGACGCCCAGCGCGAGCCAGACGGCGAGCGGGGCGTCCGGCCGGGTGCCGGCCGGGCCGAGCAGCCGCAGCGTCAGGGGAAGCAGGCCGAGCGAGAGCGCGAGCAGGGCCGTCGTCGTGAGCGCCGCGCGCATCTGACGGCGCATCAGTGTCGTGACGGCGGAGTCGGCGGCCGGGGCCTGGTCGGTCCGCTCGGGCCTGGCCGCCGGGCGGGACCGTGGGCGGGCGGCTCGTTCGGTGCGGGGCCGCGCGGTGACCACCTCTCTGCGAGGGACGGATTCCGCACCCATGACGCACTCCCCGACGCCGCGGTGATCACCTGTGTTGCCGCGAGTGTACGCAGCGTGCCATCGGTGAGGTAGCCGATGGACGAGGTTCGGCACACGCCCACGGCGGGTGGGGCGGGTTCAGCGCGCGCCCTGGGCGTGCCGGGCCAGCAGGTCGCGCAGGTCCCGGGCGTTGCGCCGGCTGACGGCGAGGACCCGGTCGCCGATCCTGACGCTCAGGTTGCCGCCCTCCAGGCGGAGTTCCTCGATCCGGCCGAGGGCCACCAGGCGGCTGCGGTGGATGCGCACGAAGCCGCGGGAGCGCCACTGCTCCTCCAGCGTGGACAGCGGGACCCGCACCAGATGGCTGCCGCGCGGGGTGTGCAGCCGGGCGTAGTCGCCCTGGGCCTCGACATAGGCGATGTCGGCGATGGGCACGAACCGGGTCACCCCGCCCAGTTCCACGGGTACCTGGTCGACGAGGCCGGCGGCCGGCCCCTGCCCGGCCCGGCTCAGTTCGGCGACGCGCCGTACGGCCTCCGCGAAGCGCTCCTCGCGCAGGGGCTTGAGGAGGTAGTCCACGGCCTTGAGGTCGAACGCCCGGAGGGCGAAGTCCTCGTGAGCGGTGACGAAGACGATCGGTGGCGGGGCGGCGAACCCGCCCAGCAGGGCGGCGAGTTCGAGGCCGCTCAGCCCGGGCATGTTGATGTCGAGGAAGACGACGTCGACGGCCTCGGGCGTGTCCGGTCCGGCCCGCAGGGCCCGTTCCAGCAGGCGCAGCGCCTCCCGGGCGTCCAGGGCGGGCAGGACGGTGCCGATCCTGGGGTCCTCGCCCAGGAGGTAGAGCAGTTCCTCCAGCGCGGGTTCCTCGTCGTCCACCGCGAGTGCGCGCAACGCCACCGGGACCTCCTCGTCTCCGCCTCCGTGACGACACCGCCAGGCCGTGCCCCCGGCAGCATCCTCGGCCCCGGGGCCGCCGCCGTCGAGCCCCCCGCTCAGTCCGGGAGCCGCATCCGCACTCTCTCCCCGGGCCCGACGCGCACCACCCGGTCCGGCAGCCGGAAGTCGATGGGGGCGCGGCCGGAGCAGGACGGCATGGTGGCCTCCAGGAGGCCGGACCGCAGGCGCAGTTCGACGCCCCAGTGGCCCCGGTAGCGCAACGAGAAGCCGTAGGAGGAGAGTTCCGGCAGGTGGACGGGGTCGAGCCAGAGTTCGCCCTCGCGGGTCTCCAGGCCGGTCAGGCAGCGCTGGACGAGGTCGAGGGTGCCGGCCATGGCGCCGAGGTGGATGCCCTCGCCGGTGGTGCCGCCCTGCACGTCGGCGATGTCGCCGCGCAGGGCCTCCTGGACGAAGCCCCAGGCGTCGGTGCGGCGGGCGCGGGCCAGGATCCAGCCGTGGACCAGGCCGCTGAGGGTGGAGCCGTGCGAGGTGCGGTGCAGGTAGTGGTCGACCGTCGCGGACCAGGTGTCGTCGTCGAGGCGGTGTCCCAACCGGGTGAACAGGGACCGCAGTTCGTTCGGTGCGAACAGGTAGCCGAGCATCAGGACGTCGGCCTGTTTGGACGCCTTGTAGCGGTTGACGGTGTCGCCCTCCGCCTCCAGGATCCGGTCGAGGCGCCGGATGTCGCCGTACCGGGCGCGGTAGCCGGGCCAGTCCAGCTCGGCGAGGTCGCCGTAGCCGTCGAACTGGCTGATCACTCCGTCGTGGAAGGGCACGTGCAGGGTGCGGGAGACCTCCTCCCAGCGGGCGGACTCGTCCTCGTCGAGGCCGATCTGCTCGCTGAGTTCGCGGCGGCGCGGCTCGGGCAGGAGGCGCAGCAGGTCCAGGGCGCGGGCGAGCACCCAGGCGGCGGTGACGTTGGTGTAGGCGTTGTCGTCCAGGCCGGCCCGGTCCGCGTCGGGATAGGCGTCGTGGTACTCGTCCGGGCCGACGACGCCGCGGATGCGGTGCCGGCCCAGGTGCTCGTCGTAGACGGCCGAGTCGGCCCAGAAGCGGGCGATCAGCAGCAGCATCTCGGCGCCCTCGGTGTGCAGGAAGCCGGTGTCGCCGGTGGCCTCGCAGTACTGCCACACGTTGTACGCCACCGCCGAGCCGACGTGCCGTTGCAGCCGCGAGTGGTCGGGCAACCAGCGCCCCGAGCGGGGGTTGAGGTGCAGTTGCTGGGTCTCCTCGCGGCCGTCGCTGCCGCTCTGCCACGGGTACAGGGCGCCGCGCAGGCCGGCCTCGCGGGCGGCGTGGCGGGCCGCGTCCAGGCGGCGGTAGCGGTAGTGCAGCAGGGCGCGCGAGACCTCGGGCAGATGGAGGTTGAGGTAGGGCAGCACGAACAGCTCGTCCCAGAAGACGTGCCCGCGGTACGCCTCGCCGTGCAGTCCGCGCGCGGGCACGCCGACGTCGAGGTCGGCCGTGTGCGGGGAGAGGGTCTGCAGCACGTGGAACCGGTGCAGGCGCAGGATGCGGCCGGGGTCGCCGGGGACGTCGAGTTCGGCCCGTCGCCACAGCTGTTCCCAGGCCGTGGCGTGCGAGGCGAGCAGGTCGTCGAAGGCGGGCGCGGCGGCGGCCCGGTCGACCGCGGCGCGCAGCGGGTCGCTGATGGCGGGGTCGTGCGAGGTGTGCAGGGCGACGGTCTTGTCGAGGGTGACCGTGCGGCCTGGGGCCAGGGACAGCCGCAGGTGCTGGACGGCCCGGCGGGCCTCGTGGGCGTCGGCCACCGGGGCGCCGGCCGCGGTGAGCCGGGCGGCGAGCCCGACGACGATGCCGGAGGTGCGGGTGCGGCAGCGCAGCCATGCGGTGCCGCCGGGTGTGTCGCTGCCCGTCTCCACATGGATGAGGTGCCGGCCGTCGAGGTCCTGGTAGCGGGTCACCCCGGAGTTGGTGACGCCGCCGTCGAGCGCAGCCTCGACGTCGAGTTCGACGTTGCCGCCCTCGGCGGTGAGGTCGGTGCGCAGGGCGGCGAGGCTGGGGTCGGCCATGTGGACGAGGCGGAGCTGACGGACGAGGAGGGTGACGCCGTCGCCGAGCCGATAGCGGGTCCGGCGCTCCAGGACGCCCGGGTCCAGGTGGAGGGCGAGGTGGTGCTCGGCCGGCGGGACGGAGTCGGGGGTGAGCCAGTCCCCCGCGGCGGGGCGGAAGCGCAGCGGCAGCCAGTTCGGGAGGTTGACCATGTCCTCGTTCTCGACCGGGCGCCCGGCGACGTCGGAGGTGAGCCGGTTGTAGCAGCCGGCCGCGTAGGTGCCGGGGTAGTGCACGGCGTCGGCGGCGCACTCGGGCAGGGCGCCGCGGGTGGCGAAGCGGCCGTTGCCGACGGTGCACAGGGATTCGCGCAGGCGTTCCTCGCCGGGGTCGTAGCCGTCGTACTCCCACAGCAGTCCGGTCACCGCGCCGGGTCCCCTTCCCGCCTCTCGGGTCCTCGTCGGTCCGTCACCGCTCGGACAGCAGGCCGGTGAGGATCCGGTCCGGGGTGAGCGGCAGCTCGCGGAAGCGGATCCCGGTGGCGTGGTGGACGGCGTTGCCGACGGCGGCCGCGGTGCCGACGATGCCGATCTCGCCGACGCCCTTGCTGCCCATGGGGTTGAGGTGCGGGTCGTCCTCCTCGATCCAGGCGGCCTCGATGTCGGGCACGTCGGCGTTGGCGGGCACGTGGTAGGAGGCGAGGTCGGTCTCCGGGAAGTCGCCGAAGGCGGTGTCCATGGTGCTGCCCTCGGTGAGCGCCATGCCCAGGCCCATGGTCATGGCGCCGACGAACTGGGAGCGCGCGGTGCGGGCGTTGAGGATGCGTCCGGCCGCGTAGACGCCGAGCAGCCGGCGGACCCGGATCTCGCCGGTGACGCTGTCGACGGCCACCTCGGCGAAGTGGGCGCCGAAGGCGTGCCGGGAGTAGGGGCTGTCGGCGTCGGCCCGGCCCGCGGTGTCGGCGCGGGCCGTCAGGCCCTTGGCGGGCAGCGGGCCGCTGTGGCCGGCGAGGCGGGACGCGAGCCGGGTGCACGCCTCGTGCACGGCCCAGCCCCAGGAGGCGGTGCCGGACGAGCCGCCCGCCAGCGGGGCCGGGGGCAGGTCGCTGCGGCCCACCTCGGTACGCACCCGGTCCAGCGGCACGCCGAGCGCGTCGGCGGCGACCTGGGCCAGCACGGTACGGGCACCGGTGCCGATGTCGGCCGCGTTCAGGCGGACGACGAAGGTGCCGTCCGGCAGCGCCTGCGCACTGGCGGTGGAGGCGCCGATCTGGAACGGGTAGGTCGCCGCGGCCACACCGGTGCCGAGGAGCAGCGGGCCCTCGGCGCGGGCGGCCGGGCGCGGGTCGCGGGTCTCCCAGCCGAAGCGGCGGGCGCCCTCGCGCAGGCAGGCGACGACGTTCCGGCTGCTGAACGGCTGTCCGCCGGCGGGCTCGTGGTCCGGTTCGTTGCGGATGCGCAGCTCCACCGGGTCGATGCCGAGCGCGCCGGCGAGTTCGTCCATGGCGGATTCCAGCGCGTACATGCCGGGCGCCTCACCGGGGGCGCGCATCCAGGACGGGGTGGGCACGTCCAGCGGCACCACGCGGTGGGAGCTGCGCAGGTGCTCGGTGGCGTACATGACACGCGCGGGCAGCCCGGCGTACTCCACGAACTCCTTGACGCGGGAGGTCTGCGTGGTCACCTCGTGCAGCAGGGTGGTGAGGTGGCCGTCCGCCGTGGCGCCGAGCCGCAGCCGGTTCAGGGTGGGCGCGCGGTGGCCGACGACGGTCGGCAGCTGGCGGCGGGGGTAGGCCAGGGTGACGGGCCGGCCGGTGCGGCGCGCGGCCATGGCCGCGAGGACGACGTCGGGCCGCGGGGTGCCCTTGGAGCCGAAGCCGCCGCCGACGTGCTCGCCGACGACCGTGATCCGGTCCTCGGGCAGCGCGAACAGCTCGGCGAGTACGGAGCGGACGGTCGTGCCGCCCTGGGTGGAGGTGTACACCGTGAGCCGGTCGCCGTCCCAGACGGCGGTGGTCGCGTGCGGCTCCATGGGGTGGTTGTGCAGGGGCGGGACCCGGTAGTCGACGTCCACGCGGACACCGGCCGCCGCGAACGCGCCCTCCGGATCGCCGAGTTCGAACCGGCCCGGCTCTCCGCCGGCCTTCTCCGGCTCGTAGGCGTCCGGGTGGTCGGGGCGGAGCCGGACGTCGTGGTCCTCGGTGGCGTAGGTGACGCGGACCGCCCGGGCGGCGGCGCGGGCCGTCTCCAGGGTCTCGGCGACGACCAGGGCGACGCACCAGCCGCGGTGCGGCACCCGGGGGTTCTGCAGCACGGCGAGGGTGCCGTCGTCCGACGGGCGGAGGCGGGGCGCGTCATCCGGGGTGAGGACGGCGAGGACACCGGGCAGGACGAGGGCGGCCGTGGTGTCCACGCCGGTGACCCGGCCCCGGGCCACGGCGGCGGGCACGGGCCAGGCGTGGGCCCGGCCGGGCAGCGGGTGCTCGGCCGCGTAGCGGGCGGCCCCGGTGACCTTCAGCAGCCCTTCGCGCCGCGGGGCGGGAGCGCCCAGCGCTCCGCTCGGGCCGCCGCCCGAGCCGGCAGCGGCGGTGCGGTCGTCGTCCTGGGGCGTGTCCGGGTGCGTGTCCGGGTGGGTGTCCGGGGGCGCGTCCCGTCGTACGCCCGGCTGTGTGTCCGCGGGCGTGTCCCGCCCGGCCGGACCTTCGGGGTCGTCCCGGGACGGCTCGGTGTACGACAGGCCGCCACCTTCGGCGGGGACGTCGGCCGGCAGCCCGGAGCGCGCCATCGGGTCGTCCCGCGGGTCCATGGGCGGGTCCACGGGGTGGTCCCCGGGCAGGCTCGGGCGGGGGTTCTCCTGAGGCGGGCCGATGG
>NZ_JAJSZC010000249.1:0-10865 GCF_036815105.1 Streptomyces sp. IBSBF 3136 | reverse complement strand
AGCCCGAGGACGCCCGATGAGCACCCACCAGCCCCCGATGCCGCAGGGATCCCCCGTCGCGCCCGACCGGCAGGCGGCCCCCGGCGGGCCGTACCCCGGCTACAGCTCGCCGATCCCGGTCGTGCGCACCCACCTCGGCCACGCCCTCGCGTCCGAGTGGACGAAGATCAAGTCGGTGCGCTCGACGATGTGGACGCTCGGCGTCTTCGTCCTGCTCGTGGTCGGCATCGGCCTCATGGCCGGTGTCGCGGTCCGCGGCTCGGGCGACCTCGGCGGCACGAGCCCGCTGACCCTCGGCTTCTTCGGCCTGCTGATCGGCATGATGTGCATCATCACGCTCGGCGTGCTGACCACGGCGTCCGAGTACGGCACGGGCATGATCCGCACGACGATGACCGCGTGCCCGAGCAGGGCCCGGGTGCTGACCGCGAAGGCGATCGTGTTCTTCGTCATCGCCTTCGTGGTGACGCTGGCCACCGTGTCGTTCGTGGCGATGGTGCAGACGTCCATGCTGGAGGGCAACGGCGGCCGCTCCCCCTCCGGCGGGGAATGGCTGAAGGCCACGGTCGGCATCAGCCTCTACATCGCGCTGCTCGGCCTGCTCTCGCTGCTCGTGGGCTCGATCATCCGGCACTCGGCGGGCGCGATCACCATCATGATCGGCGCCGTGCTCGCCCCGCTGGTGATCGCCCTGTTCATGAACGCCTCGTCGCTGGAGAAGGTGCAGAAGGCGCTGCTGGAGTACTCGATCCCGAGCCAGATGGGCGTCTTCTACGACAACACCCTGAGCTCGTCCGGCCCGACGGGCTGGGACCCGCTGTGGATCATGCTCGGCGTGACGGCGGCGGCGTTCGCCGGCGCGTGCGCGCTGCTGCAGAGCCGGGACGTGTAGCTCAGAACCTCGGCGCGTTACGGGACCGCTGCACCCGCGTGGTGCGGCGGTCCTTCGCGTTCCAGCACGCCTTGTGCCAGTGGCGGCGGTCGTCGACGCCCGCGTGCTCCGGCCAGGCCACCACGTGCGGGACGGCGGAGGGGATCAATTGCTCGCAGCCGGGACAGCGGTAGGTCTTGCCCTGCGCGCTCGCCCCGGCGACGTGGCGCACGCTCCACTCGTCGCCCTGCCAGCTCTCGGTGGACTGCCAGCCGCCGTACCGGCCGGCCGAGTCGTCCTCGGCGCTCCGGCCGGACGCTCCGGCGGCCTTCGGGCGGTTGCGACGCGGGGACACGGGACACCTCTCGGGGCTATACAGGAAGCACGGACCGCATCCAGCCTACGCGGGTTCCGCACGGGTACCCGAAGCGCTCCAACCCGTACAAGTCCCCCTCCGGGGCGGCCCATTCTGCAGACAATCCGCAAATCTCTCTGCCAGGCCGTGTCCTCGGCACGTGTCAGACGGTTATGCCGGGTGGGGGAGCTCCGGGTCGGAGCCAAGGAAGCAGGAAATGCGATGCACGTAGGTAGTTTTGTGCTGGCGGCACAGTTCCCGGGGCAGGGCCACGGCGAGGCACTGCACCGGGCGGTCCGCGCGGCGGAGGTCAGCGAGGAGGCCGGGCTGGACGCGGTGTGGCTGGCGGAGCACCACTTCGTCCCGTACGGCACCTGCCCGTCCGCCGTCACCCTGGCCGCGCTGCTGCTCGGCCGCACCCGCCGCATCCGCGTCGGCACCGCGGTCAGCGTACTGCCCACCGCGCACCCGGTCGCACTCGGCGAGCAGGCGGCGCTGCTGCACCTGACGAGCGGCGGACGGTTCACGCTCGGCGTGGGGCGCGGCGGTCCGTGGGTGGACCTCGAGGTGTTCGGCTCGGGCCTCGGCGCGTACGAGCACGGGTTCCCCGAATCACTCGATCTGCTGGTGCGCTGGCTGAGCGAGCCCTCGGTGTCGGCGTCGGGAGAACGGTTCTCCTTCCGCGAGGTGCCCGTCGTGCCCCGTCCGTCGGAGGCACTGACGGACACACCCGGGCCGGAGGTGGTCGTCGCCTGCACCTCCCCGTCGAGCGTGCGGCTGGCCGCCGAGCGCGGGCTGCCGATGCTGCTCGGGATGCACATCGGCGACGAGGAAAAGGCCGAGATGGTCGCCCTGTGGCGGCAGTTCGCCCGGGCCGCGGGGCGGCCGGCCGAGGAGATCGCGGGCGCGGCGCACGTCTCGGCCGGCGTCTGCCAGATCGCGGACCGGCGCACCGGCGCGGCGGAGACGCTGCTGAAGGCGATGCCGGGCTGGCTCAAGCAGGGCCTCGACGCGCATGTCACGGTCGACGGCCGGGCGCGCTCGATGCGCGATCCGCTCGCCTACACCGAACTGCTCTGCGGACTGCACCCGGTGGGCACCCCGCGGCTCGCCGCCGACCGGCTCGCGGCCACCTCGGAGCGCACGGGCATCTCCCGCTTCGCCCTGCTCGTCGAGGGTTCCGGCGACCTCGCGGCCACGGAGGAGAACCTGCGGCGGCTCGGCGCCGAGGTCCTGCCGCAACTGCGCTGACCGGCCGCCGGCTCCCCCGGGGCACGGACGCGTCACGGCACCACGGGGGCTTGCCGCCCCAGTACGCAAGCACCTCCCCCGGATGGAGCGGCAAGCAGCAGGGCCCACTGCGTCAGTGGCCCGTCGATCACGCGTCAGCAGTCCCGAAACTCCGGCGACTGGTTCAGCAACTGGCTGCGCACCGAGGTGAAGCGGGCCAACGTCTCGTCGACCGAGGCGTCCAGCGGGAACACCGCCACCCGGTGGCAGTTCTGGAAGGCCAGCCGCACCCCGAAGTGCCGCTGCAGGGCGCCGCGTATGGCGTCACTGGCGAGCGCGCGCAGCAGCTGACCGCGTGCCTGCTCGTCCGGCGGGGGCGTCTGGTTGTCGGCGAAGGAACCGCCGTCCACCTTCAGCTGGGCCACCAGGGAGCTGATCATCTCCCACGCATAGGGCAGGGAGGTCCGGACGCAGTCGACGAATGCTGCTTCGTCGACCTCGCCTCGCTCGGCCTGTTCGAGTAGGGCCGGTGAGACGTCGAGCGACATGGGTTCTCCTCTCGCACCCCCGACGAGCAGGGGTTGCCGGACAGATGCGGAAGTTCGCGATTTCGAACACGCTGCGTACACACGTCGCGACCTCCCGTTCTCTACGGTAGGCAACGGTCGGTGACCACACCAGCAGATTGCGTATATGGAACGGTCCCGTTGCGCCCACAATCGGCCAAGGATGAACAAGAGTTACCAGGATGAATGGGGTGGCCCACCGGGACCCGGTGGACGGGGGATGCGGACGGGAGCAGGGCGAATCGCGTGCACCCGCGCGCGTCGAGTAGCGTTGCCGACCATGCGTCTCGTCATTGCCCGATGCTCGGTCGACTACGCCGGCCGGCTCACCGCCCACCTGCCCTCGGCGCCCCGCCTGATCCTGGTCAAGGCGGACGGCAGCGTCTCCATCCACGCGGACGACCGGGCCTACAAGCCCCTCAACTGGATGTCGCCGCCCTGCACGCTGAAGGAGGGCGCGGGCGACGACGAGGGCGTCTGGACCGTCGTCAACAAAGCGGGCGAGAAACTGATCATCACGATGGAGGAGATCCTCCACGACTCCTCGCACGAACTCGGCGTGGACCCCGGCCTGATCAAGGACGGCGTGGAAGCGCACCTGCAGGAGCTGCTCGCCGACCGCATCGAGACGCTGGGCGACGGCTACACCCTGATCCGCCGCGAGTACATGACCGCGATCGGACCGGTGGACATCCTGTGCCGGGACGCGGACGGCGGGACGGTCGCCGTGGAGATCAAGCGGCGCGGTGAGATCGACGGCGTCGAACAGCTCACCCGCTACCTCGAACTGCTGAACCGCGACCCGCACCTCGCCCCGGTCCGCGGTGTCTTCGCCGCCCAGGAGATCAAGCCGCAGGCCCGGGTCCTCGCCACGGACCGGGGCATCAACTGCCAGATCCTGGACTACGACGCCCTGCGCGGCATCGAGGACGACAAGCTCCGGCTGTTCTGACCGGGCACCACCGAAAGACCCCGGCGGGGGTCGGAGGCCGTCGCCCGGGGCGACGGCCTCCGGCCCGCCCTACATCACCGGGCCGGAGCTGCCGGCCGTACCGTCCGGGGACGAAGGGCCGCTCGCCGAGTCGCTGGTCGACGGGGTGCTCCCGGACGGCGTCGCCGACGGCGAGGCCGAGGGTGACGCCGACGGCGAACCGGACGGGGACGTCGACGGCCGGGTCGACCTCGTCGGCGTCGGAGTCGGGGAACCCGGCCTGTGCGTGGTCCGCGACGGCGTCGGGGTCGCGCCCCCGCCCCCCGGCGTCCGCGAACCGCTCGGGTGGACCGCCGGGCCGGTGGTGGCCGCGGTCGGCGCCGGGTCGTCCGAGGTGCCGTAGGTGCCGTCCGGACCCGGGTCCGTCGGGCTGCTGCGGGGAGTGGACGTGCGGCCGCCGCCGGTGTCCTTCTTCGGGTCCGCGCCCAGGCTGCCGTCGTCCAGGTCCTGGCTCACCGACGGGTTGACCTCTACCTTGCCCGCCGGGTCCTTCCCCGAGTCCTGACCGGACGTCATGCCGAGCGTGACGACCGTGCCGAGCACCACCGCGAGCAGCGCGCCCGACCCGGCCGCCACCAGGTTGCGGCGGGCCGGCCGGCGCATCCCGCCGCCGGACCCGGCGGGCGGCCGGCGGGTCACCAGGGTGTCGCCCGCGAGGCCGTACGAACCGTGCGCCGCGGGCACCCCGCCCGGCGGCGACGCCGACTCCTCGTGCCGCGCGTCCGGCACCTCCTCGCCCGCCGTCGACGGCATCCCGGGCGCCTCGCCCGAGAGATCGGCGACCAGCGCCAGCGCGCGCCGCCCGGCGACCGCGCCCCGCTTGTCGGCGAGCGCCCCGCGCAGGCCGGCCGCCGTCTCCAGCTCGGCCCGGGCCCGCTCCAGCCGCCCCTCGCAGAGCGCGAGCACCCCCAACTCGTGGTGGAAATAGGCCTCGTCCGCCGACTCACCGGACGCCAGGCAGGCCTCGGCGCCGAGCCGCAGCGCCCGCTCCCAGGCGCTCCAGTGCAGCCCCGTGGCGAAGGCGGGCGCGGCCGTACGGGCCAGCCGGACCGCGACGCTCTCCTCGTCCTCGGCCGGCGGCACCGTGGAGGGCACCACGACGGTGAGCGCGGCGAGCACCGCGTCGGCCTCGGCGCTCACCCGCTCCGGGGTGACCGAGGGGTGCCCGGCCCACCAGGCGTAGTGCTCGGCCGCGGTGAGCGCCCGGGCCTGCGCCTCGGCGTCGTAGCCGGCCGCCTCCAGCTGGGCCTGCACACCGGCCGCGAGACGGTACCGGGCGCCCACCGGGGACACCAGCCCGCAGCTCGCCAGTTCACCGAGCGCGGCGTCCGCGTGGGTGTCGCCCACCAGCGCGGGCAGATGGGCCTGGTGCGGCACCTCGCCGCCGAGGGCGACGGCGAAGCGGAGCGTGGCTCGGGCCGAGGCGCTGAGCCGGGAGGCGAGCAGGGGCGCGGGTGCCGCCGCCTCGGCGAGCGAGGGCAGCGGCACCTGCTCGGCCGCCGCCTCGCCGAGCACCGCTTCGCCGAACACCGCCTCGACGGGCGACCGTACGTCCTCGAAGACGCCGTACTCGTCCACCGCGCCGGTGCTGGCCCGCAGTTGCTCACGCTGCCGCAGCAGGGCGCCGGCCTGGACGAACCGCAGGGGCAGCCCCTCCGACTCGAACCACAGGTCGCCCGCCCAGTTGGCCTCCTCCTCGGAGAGCACGCGGCCCACGGCGCGCTCCAGGATCTCCACGCCGGCCGCGCGGTCGAGTCCGCCGAGGAAGACCTCCTCGACCTCGGAGTCGGCGGTGGGCGCGGGGACGTCCGGGGTGGCGCCGAGCAGGAAGGCGCACTCGGGGGTGGCGTCGAGCAGTTCCTCCAGGGCGGCGCCGCCGAACTCCAGGTCGTCCACGACGACGACCGCGCCGATCTCACCGACCAGTTCGAGCAGTTCCTCCCGCTCCGGCCGGTGGCGCGGGGCGTCGTGGACGGCCTGGAAGAGGTCGTGGAGCAGATCAGTGGCCGTGCGCCGGAAACCGGTGAGCCGGACGACGCCGTCGGGGGCGAGGTCGAGGCAGTCGTCGGCGACGAGGTCGAGCAGCGCGGTGCGGCCGGAGCCGCCCGGGCCGGTCAGGCGCACGGAGCGGCCGCGGGCCAGCAGGCGGACCAGGCGCTCGCGTTCGTCCTGGCGTTCCAGGAGGGCGAGCGCGGGCAGCGCCGGTCCCGCGGGGACGGCAGGCCGGGCGGCGCGCTCGGTCTCGGCGCGCTCGGCGGCGGTGCGCTTGCGGGGCCGGCCGGGCCGCTCGTGCGGCGGGCAGGGCTCGATCTCGCTGCCGTCCACGGGGTTGACGGTCAGCAGGAAGTCGCCGGAGACGAGCTGCGCCGTGCGGACGACCGCGGGCGTGCTCTGACCGAAGTCGGTGGTGAGGGATTCCCGGGGCGGGCGGCGGCCTGGAGCCTGGCCCTGCTCCTCGGGTCCCGGAGTGATCGGGTCCATGGGTTCCAGCTCCCCAAAAGCGTCGTGTGCCCTCATCAGGCGGCCCCTCCCGGCCTGTTGCACACCGTGCTGTCGCTTCTGGTCCGGGCCCGCTCGAGGGTTCATACGGCTGCGGGCGACCGAACCCTAAACCTTCGCACAGTATCTACGACAGGGCGGGGTGCCGCCCGGCCCGAGACGTCACGGTCCGGTGAGGATTGCCCCCGACGCGCGGTTCGACTGCTGCGTCCGGCTCCTGCCCGACACCCGGTCACCACCCGATCACGGCCTTACACCCGGGGCAGCGACTCCACCCCGATACCGCCCTCGATGGCGAGGATGCGGTGCAGCCGGGTGGCCACCAGCAGGCGCTGCATCTGCGGCGGGACACGGCGCAGCACCAGGCGGCGACCGCAGCGGCCGGCCCGCCGGTGGGCACCCATGATCACGCCGAGTCCGGTGGCGTCCCAGGAGTCCAGTTCGGACAGGTCGAGCACCAGGTCCCCGACTCCGTCGTCGACGGCCGAGTGCAGGGCCGTACGGGCGTCCGCCGCGCTGCGGACGTCGAGGCGGCCCCCGACGACCAGCTCGGCGTGGTCGCCCCTGATGTACATATGCGCTCCCCGTTGAGTGCGGTGTGCGTACTCCGTGTCGGTGCTCATGTTGTGCAACGTCTGACTGCTTGAGTGGCAGAGCGGTTGCTGTTTGTAAGCGAACCGATACCGAATTCACCCCCGGGAGTGATGCTCCCGGGGCGTGCGTCCGGTCGTGTACGGGTCAGTACCGGTAGAAGCCCTGCCCGCTCTTGCGCCCGATGTCACCGGCGTCCACCATCCGGCGCATCAGCTCCGGCGGGGCGAACTTCTCGTCCTGGGACTCGGTGTAGATGTTGCTGGTGGCGTGCAGCAGGATGTCCACGCCGGTCAGGTCCGCGGTGGCCAGCGGGCCCATCGCGTGGCCGAAGCCCAGCTTGCACGCGAGGTCGATGTCCTCGGCCGTGGCGACGCCGGACTCGTAGAGCTTGGTCGCCTCGACGACGAGGGCGGAGATCAGCCGGGTGGTGACGAAGCCGGCGACGTCGCGGTTGACGACGATGCAGGTCTTGCCGACGGACTCGGCGAACTCCCGGGCCGTGGCGAGGGTTTCGTCGCTCGTCTTGTAGCCGCGGACGAGCTCGACGAGCTGCATCATCGGCACCGGCGAGAAGAAGTGCACGCCGACGACCCGCTCGGGGTGCTCGGTGGCCGCCGCGATCTTGGTGATCGGGATGGCGGAGGTGTTGGAGGCGAGCACGGCGTCCTCGCGCACGATCTTGTCGAGCGCGCGGAAGATCTCGTGCTTGATCTCCAGCTTCTCGAAGACGGCCTCGACGACGATGTCGGCGTCGGCGGCGGCGTCCAGGTCGGTGGTCGCGGTGATGCGGGCGAGGGCGGCCTCGGCGTCGTCCGCCGCCAGCTTGCCCTTGCCGACGAACTTGTCGTACGAGGCCTTGATGCCGTCGGTGCCACGCTTGAGAGCCTCGTCGGTGACGTCACGCAGGACCACGTCCCAGCCGGCCTGCGCGGCGACCTGGGCGATGCCGGACCCCATGAGACCGGCCCCGATGACGGCGAGCTTCCCTGCCACTCCGACTCCCTTGTACGCGTTCGACGTCTGCCTCTCCGGCGGACATTAGCGCTCGGGTGGCACCTTGAGGACGGTAAGTAATGCGTGTCACTGTCTCAGCGCGTGAGACACCCGTCACGTCCCGTACGGCGGACCCGGCGCTCCTCCCGGCGGTCGTCCCGACGCGCCCGCGGCCCTTCCGGCCGGGGCGTCAAACCCCCGCGATTTCAACCCTGTTGCCGCCGCGGGCCGCCTCCTCGCGCACGGGTCCACCGCGCCGCGGACGCTCCCGTCGACCCGGAGGCGTGTTCCGCCCGGCCGAGGTGTAACTACGCTGGTCGCATGGTCAATCTGACGCGCATCTACACCAGGACCGGCGACCGGGGCACCACCGCCCTCGGTGACATGAGCCGGGTAGCCAAGACCGATCTGCGGATCTCGGCGTACGCCGACGCCAACGAGGCCAACGCGGTGCTCGGCACCGCGATCGCGCTGGGCGGTCTGGACGCGGAGGTCGTCGAGGTCCTCACCCGCGTCCAGAACGACCTGTTCGACGTGGGCGCGGACCTCTCCACGCCGGTGGTGGAGAACCCGGAGTTCCCGCCGCTGCGGGTGGAGCAGTTCTACGTCGACCGGCTGGAGGCGGACTGCGACCGCTTCAACGAGCGGCTGGAGAAGCTGCGCTCCTTCATCCTGCCCGGCGGCACGCCCGGCGCGGCCCTGCTGCACCAGGCGTGCACGGTCGTGCGCCGCGCCGAGCGCTCCACCTGGGCCGCCCTCGAGGCGCACGGCGAGCACATGAACCCGCTCACCGCGACCTACCTCAACCGGCTCTCCGACCTGCTGTTCATCCTGGCCAGGATCGCCAACAAGGAGACCGGCGACGTGCTGTGGGTGCCGGGCGGGGAACGCTGAGGCGCCCCGCCCGGTCCCCCTCGCGCCGGTCACGCCCGGCTCAGCGGTCCGTGCCGCCGGCCGCGGCGCCCGCCGCGCCACCGTTCGCGTCGTCGGCCGCGTCGCGGTCCGCCGCCGCGGCCGCGGACTCGGCCGCGTCGACCTTCTTCCGTATCTCCGCGTAGCCCTCGGGCGCGCCCGAGGAGGACGTGGAGGCGGAGGGCGCGGAGGAGGGCGGCGCCTTCGGCGCGGCCCCGTCGTGGTGCGCGCAGCCCGCGACGAGCGTGCCCAGCAGCGCCGCCGTCGACAGGGCCACCCACCCGGCGCGCGCCCGCATCAGCCGGCCGCCTTGCCGCCGCCGTTGTCCCGGCACCAGGTCCGGACGTCGTTCAGGTCCTTCTGCCGCTGCTTCAGGTTCGTCGCCAGGGACTTGCGGAAGTCCAGCCGGTCCTGGAGGAAGGTGGCGATCTCGGTGTGGCCCGCCTGCTTCGCGTTGTCCACGCGCCGCTGCAGCCGGGCCACCGAGCCGCGCCGCCCGGCTCCCGCGTCGAGCCGCTTCAGGGCCCGCTCGATCCGGCGGTCGAGCTTCGGCACCCGCTTGCACAGGGCCCGTGCCCCGTCACCGGTGGGGCCGGGTGCGGGGGTGGTGTCGGCGGCCGCCGCGCCGGTGGTGCCCGCGAGCACGGCCGCCGCGGCGAACCCGGCGAGCAGCACCCTGGTGTGTCGTCGTGCGTTCATCCGTCTCTCCGTTCCGTTCGGTTCCCGGACGGCCCTGTCGTCCGTCCGACGGGACGGAGGTTAGGAACGGTCTTTGGGGAAACTCTGTGACCGTTCTGCCCGGTCTGTCCCGATCAGCCAGTCCCGTCGCTCGGGCGGGGTGCCGTCGCCCGAGGGCAGCCGTATCTCGAAGCGGGCCCCGGTGCCGTCCGGCGCGTCTGTCACCAGGGCGCTCCCCCGGTGCAGTGCCGCCTGCTGGGCGACGAGGGTGAGGCCGAGGCCGGAGCCCGAGCTGTGCGGGCCCCGCCGGAACCGCTCGAAGATCCGTTCGCGGGCGTCGGACGGCACCCCGGGGCCCCGGTCGGTCACGGTGATCAGGACCTGGCCGACCTCGGCCCGCACGCCGACCGCCACGGTGGCCCGGCCGTCCGGGTCCCGGCCGTGGGCCAGGGCGTTGGCGAGCAGGTTGTCGAGCAGCAGCCGCAGGCCGGCCTCCCAGCCGTGCACGGTGGAGCCGGGTGGCGCGGCGAGGGTGATCACGGCGTCCGGGGCGCGGCGCCGGGCGTCGGCGACGGCGGTGTCGGCGAGGTCCGCGAGGTCGACGTCGTGAAAGGCGTCCGCGTCGACCAGGTCGCCGCGGCCCAGTTCGCGCAGCATCACCAGGAGGCCGAGCAGCCGGGCGTGTTCGCGGCGCAGGTCGGTGAGGACCTCCGTGCGGTCGGGGTCGGGCAGGCCGGGGTGGTCGGCGAGGATGTCCAGGTTGGTGCCGATGCTCATGAGCGGGGTGCGCAGTTCGTGCGCGGCGGCCGAGGAGAAGGAGCGGGCGGTGTCCAGGGCCTGGGCGGTGCGCGCGGCCTGTTCGTCGTAGCGGGCGAGGACGGTGCGTACGGTGGCGGCCAGTTCGTCGACCTCGCGTACCCCGGTGTGTTCCCCGGGCGGGCGGGTCGTGCTGGTGCGCGGGTCGAGTCCGGCGGTGCGCCGGGTCAGGCGGCGCAGGGGTGCGCTCGCGCCGGTGGCCAGGCCCCAGGCGAGCAGCCCGGACAGCGGGGCGGCGAGCAGTGCGGTCAGCAGCACCCGGCGCCGGACGAGCCGGAGCCGGGTGCGGTCGGCGGTGTCGGGCGCGAACACCCACAGGGTGCCGGTGGCGCGGGCGGTCCGGACCGGCCGGGCCAAGGC
>NZ_JAJSZC010000248.1:0-10873 GCF_036815105.1 Streptomyces sp. IBSBF 3136 | reverse complement strand
CACCGGCGGGGGAGGGCCGGGACGTGAGGTGTGCGGGGCGTGCGGTGGCGGCGGATTGCCAGTCAGATCGGACGGAGCGTCACGGTGTGGGCGGTCTCCACCCTCACCATGCTCCTCCTCGCGGGCCTGCTGCCCGACTTCCGGCTCCAGTCCCCGACCGGTGACAGCGCCACCCGGATCGCCGTCACCGCCGCCTGCGGCGCCGGCGCCTTCGGCCTCCTCTCGGCCGTCGTCTGGCCCCTCCTGGTACGGCTGCTGCTCCTCGTGCCGGCCCTGGTCCTCGGCCTGCTGGTGTTCTTCCTCAACGGCTCCCTGCTGCTGCTCGCCCTGCGCCTCAACCCCTCCGGACGCGGCGAGGTCGCGCCCGAGACCGCCGTCATCGTGGCCGCCGTCATGTCCGCCGTCGCCTCGGCCACCGGCGCCGCCCTCGTCGTACGCGACGACGACGCCTACCGCCGCCGCCTGCTGCGCCTGGCCGACCGCCGCCGCAGAGCCGACCCGCCCTGCCCCGACACCCCCGGACTGGTCTGCGTCCAGCTCGACGGCGTCGGCCACGACGTCCTCACCGGCGCCGTCGCCAAGGGCCTGATGCCGACCGTCGCCCGCTGGCTGTCGACCGGCGACGGTGTACAGCCGACCCACCGCCTCACCCCCTGGCGCACCGACTGGTCCAGCCAGACCGGCGCCAGCCAGCTGGGCATCCTGCACGGCAGCACCTTCGACGTGCCCGCGTTCCGCTGGTACGAGAAGGACCGCGGCGAGGTGATGGTGTGCAACCGCCCGACGAGCGCCGCCGAACTCCAGCGCCGCGCCATATCGCATACAGCCGACGGCGGACTGCTCACCGTCGACGGGGCGAGCCGCGGCAACCTGTTCGGCGGCGGCGCCGGCGAACAGGCCCTCGTGCTCTCCATAGCCGCCCGCCGCCGCGGCCGGGAGAACCGTTCCCGCGCCGGCTACTTCGCCTACTTCGCCGACCCCGCCAACGCGGTCCGCACCGCCCTGTCCTTCCTCGCCGAGGTCGGCCGCGAGATCGGCCAGTCCACCCGGGCCCGGTTCCGCAGACAGCGGCCCCGCGTGGGCCGCGGCGGCCTCTACCCCCTGGTGCGGGCCTTCGCCACCGTCGTCGAACGCGACGTCGTGGTCGCCGCCGTCCTGGGCGACCTGCTCGCCGGCCGCACCGCCGTCTACGCCGACCTCGTCGCCTACGACGAGGTCGCCCACCACTCCGGACCGCACAGCCGCGACGCCGAGAAGGTCCTGCAACGCCTCGACCGGTCCCTCGCCCTCGTCGAGAAGGCCGCCGAACACGCCCGCCGCCCCTACCGGATCGTCGTCCTCTCCGACCACGGCCAGAGCCCCGGCGAGACCTTCCGCTCCCGCTACGGCCTCACCCTCACCGACCTCGTCCGGGCCGGCTGCGGACTGCCCGTGCCCCGCCGGGCCGACCGCACCCGCAGCGGCGCCGAGGCACGCGCCGCCGTCCGCGCCGCCCTGCGCCGCCCCGAGGCACAGCGCAGCGAGGAACACCGCCCCGACCGCGACTCCGAGCCCATCGTGCTGGCCTCCGGCAACCTCGGCCTGGTCTCCTTCCCGGACGTGCCGCACCGCATGACCAAGGAAGAGATCGACGCCCGCCACCCCGCCCTGCTCGCCACCCTCGCCAACCACCCCGGCATCGGCTTCCTGCTGGTGCGCAGCGAGCGGCACGGCGGCGTACTGCTCGGACCGTACGGCACCGAGATCCCGCTGGCGGACCTGGACGAGGAGCCCGGCCCGCTGGCCCGCTTCGGCCCCGGTGCCGCCGACGCCGTCCGCCGCACCCACTCCTTCCCGCACACCGCCGACATCATGGTCAACTCGGCCCACGAGCCCGCCGACGGCGAGGTCCTCGCCTTCGAGGAGCAGATCGGCTCCCACGGCGGCCTCGGCGGGGCCCAGTCCCGGCCCTTCCTGCTCTCCCCTCTCACCCTGTCCGCACCCGCCGCCGACGGAGCCGAACTCGTCGGCGCCGAGGACGTGCACCACGTCCTGCGCCGCTGGCTGCGCGAGGCCGACGGACCACAGGTGCCCCTCACCGAGCCGGCCCGCGAGGAGCGGGCCGCCTGAAAATCGGCTGCGGGCACGGGCACGCCCACCCACACTGTTCGAGTCGCACACTCTCGAACACCCCGAGGAGCCCCGGCCTTGCAGGCTGCCGTCACGGTCACCCCCGCCCGCCTCCCCGAACTGCTGCTCGGCCTCGCCACCGTCCGGCCCGTCTTCCTCTGGGGCGCCCCCGGCATCGGGAAGTCCTCCCTGGTAAGGGAGTTCGCCGCCTCCCTCGGTCTGGAGTGCGTGAGCCTGCTCGGCACCCAGCTCGCCCCCGAGGACCTGATCGGCGTGCCCCAGATCCGCGACGGGCGCTCGGTGTTCTGCCCGCCGCAGACCATCGCCCGCGACGAGCCGTACTGCCTGTTCCTTGACGAGCTGAACGCCGCCACCCCGGACGTGCAGAAGGCCTTCTACTCGCTCATCCTCGACCGCCGCATCGGCTCCTACGAACTGCCCGAGGGCTCCCTCGTCATCGGCGCCGGCAACCGCGCCACCGACAACGCCCTCGCCCGGCCCATCGCCTCCGCCCTCGTCAACCGGCTCACCCACGTCCACCTGGAGGCCTCCGCCACCGACTGGCTCGCCTGGGCCGCCGGCGCCGGCATCCACCCCTGGATCCTGGACCACCTCACCGACCGGCCCGACCACCTGTGGTCCAAGCCGCCCAAGATCGAGGAGCCGTTCTCCACCCCCCGCTCCTGGCACATACTCTCCGACGCCCTGCACTCCTTCGGACCCGCCCTCGACGAACCCACCCTGACCGTCCTCGCGCACGGCACCCTCACCCCCGCGCACGCCACCGCCTTCTGCGGCTACGTCAAGGTCGTCCGCAGCCGCTTCGGCATCGACGCCATCCTCAAGGGCGACGCCCGCTGGCCGCACCGTCCCGAGGACCGCGACCTGCTGTACTTCCTCGCCGAGTCCTTCCGCGGCCGCCTCGTCAAGGAGCTGCCCGCCGGCAAGGACCACCTCTCCGAGAACGGCCGGCAGACCGCCTACCGCGCCAAGTCGCTGCTGGTGCAGCTCGCCGAGATCTCCGTGGAGGTCGCCCAGGGCGTCATCGCCTCCGACGCCGACGGCAACCCCGTCCTGCCCGCCTGGTTCCTCATCGAGGCCGCCCGCGACATGCCCCGGCTGGTCGAGGCCCGCCGATGAGCCGCGGCGCCAGGAACCGGAAGACCAAACCCGACCCGGCCGCCGAGCGTTGCGCCGAAGGCATCCGGCTGGTGCGGGCCAACCCGGCGCTCGCCGCCCTCGACGCCGACCTGTGCCGGCAGGAGGACTGCGCGTTCGCGCCCCGCGACGGCCTGGTCCGCGTCACCTCCAACGGCACCCTCCACCTCCACCCCACCCGCCGCGCCGAGCCCGCCGAATGGGCCTGGGCCCTCGCCCACGCCCTGATCCACCTCGGCTTCGGACACGTCCCCGCGGCCCAGGGCGAACGCGTCCAGCCCGACCGCCACGACCTCGCCGCCCGCTGCGCGGTCGTCAACCGCTTCCTCGCCACCTTCACCGTCGGCCGCGCCCCCGACCACCTGCCCGCCACCTATCCCGACGGCGACGAGGAGCAGCTCGCCGCCCGCTGGCGCCGCGACGGCATCCCCGCCGCCCACGAGCACGGCGGCACCGCCGGCCCCGAACCCGACCAGCTGCTGCTGCCCTGGAGCCGGTGGGGCGGCAAGCCCCCCGACTGGCAGCTCGCGTTCGCCCACGGCCTCACCCGCACCATGGCCACCGCCATGGACCTGGCCGGCGGCCGCCGCGACACCATGACCGGCGGCCCCACCCGGCTGCGCCCCTGGGAACGCGCCCTGAGCTGGTTCGTCTCCTCCTACCCGCTGCTCGGCGGCATCGCGGCCGGCATCCGGCTCGTCGCCGACGCCGAACTCGCCCGCGCGCACGGCATCGCCATCGCCGCCGTCGACGCCGGCGCCGGCGAGATCTACGTCAACCCGCTGCGCACCCTCGACGACGAGGAATGGCGCTTCGTCCTCGCCCACGAGATGCTGCACGCCGCCCTGCGCCACGGCGACCGCTGCGGCCCCCGCGACCCCTACCTGTTCAACGTCGCCTGCGACTACGTCGTCAACGGCTGGCTCGCCGAGATGGGCGTCGGCACCATGCCGGACGGCCTGCTGCACGACCCGCTCCTCGCCGGCCTGTCCGCCGAGGAGGTCTACGACCGCATCGCCGGCGACCTGCGCCGCATGCGCCGCCTGGCCACCCTGCGCGGCAAGGGCGCCCGCGACGTGCTCGGCGCCCCGCTAGGCCCGCCCCGCGCGGCCGTCGACCTCGACACGTTCTACCGCCGCGGACTCGCCCGGGGCCTGGACCTGCACCAGGAACAGGAACGCGGCCTCCTGCCCGGCGGCCTGGTCGAGGAGATCCGCGCGCTCAGCCACCCGCCGCTGCCCTGGGACGCCCGACTCGCCCGCTGGTTCGACGAGTTCGTGCCCAGTCCCCAGGCGGTACGGTCCTACGCCCGTCCCTCCCGCCGCCAGGCGGCCACCCCGGGCATCCCGCGGGCCGGCCGGTATTTCCCGCCCGAGGAGATCGCCCGCTGCACCTTCGGCGTCGTCCTCGACACCTCCGGCTCCATGGACCGCACCCTGCTCGGCAAGGCACTCGGCGCCATCGCCTCCTACGCCGCGGCCCGCGACGTACCGGCCGCCCGCGTCGTCTTCTGCGACGCCGCCCCGCACGACGCGGGCTATCTGCCGGCCGGCGAGATCGCCGGCCGGGTCCGGGTGCACGGGCGCGGCGGCACGGTCCTGCAGCCCGGCGTCGACCTGCTGCACCGCGCCGACGACTTCCCGCCCGCCGCCCCGGTGCTCGTCATCACCGACGGCTGGTGCGACACCCTGCGGATACGGCGGGAGCACGCCTACCTGATCCCCGAAGGCCGCCGCCTGCCGTTCACCCCGCGTGGCCCGGTCTTCAAGGTGCGGTGAGCCCGGATGTGATCGGATGGGACCAGGAACTCACCTACGGGATCACACGCGAAAGGAACCACCGTGGCTACCACGCGCACCGCGCACACCGTCTGGGAAGGCAACCTGCTCGAGGGCAACGGCGTCGTCACCTTCGACTCCTCCGGCATCGGCCAGCAGCCGGTGTCGTGGCCCTCGCGCGCCGAGAAGGCGAACGGCAAGACCAGCCCCGAGGAGCTGATCGCCGCCGCCCACTCCAGCTGCTTCTCCATGGCCCTCTCGCACGGCCTGGCCGGCGCCGGCACCCCGCCCACCCGCCTGGAGACCAAGGCGGACGTCACCTTCCAGCCCGGCGAGGGCATCACCGGCATCCACCTCACCGTCACCGGCGAGGTGCCCGGCCTGGACGCCGAGGCCTTCCGCTCGGCGGCCGAGGACGCCAAGAAGAACTGCCCGGTCAGCCAGGCCCTGACCGGTACGACGATCACCCTGACGGCCGAGCTGGCCTGACGGCCGTAGGCCCCGCGATGCCGCGTCCCGCCGGGGCGCGGCATCGCCGTTCCCGGGCACCCGTGCATTGACAAGGGCGTGCGCCCGTCCTGTGCTGGGAGTGCGGCAGGCGTCCTGACGGACGCGTCCTCACGGACGCGCGGGCGGAAGGGGACGGACCATGGCACGTGCGGTCGGGATCGATCTGGGGACGACGAACTCGGTGGTGGCCGTCCTGGAGGGCGGCGAGCCCACCGTCGTCGCCAACGCGGAGGGCGCGCGCACCACCCCCTCCGTGGTGGCGTTCGCGAAGAACGGCGAGGTCCTGGTGGGCGAGGTCGCCAAACGGCAGGCCGTGACCAACGTCGAACGCACCGCCCGCTCGGTCAAACGGCACATGGGCGACCCGGACTGGCGCTTCCCCGAGCAGGGCTCGGTCGACGGCACCCGGCTGCGCGCCCAGGAGCTGTCGGCACGGGTACTGCAGAAACTGAAGCGGGACGCCGAGTCCTATCTCGGCGAGGACGTCACGGACGCCGTGATCACCGTACCGGCGTACTTCGACGACGCGCAGCGCCAGGCCACCAAGGAGGCCGGGGAGGTCGCCGGCCTGAAGGTGCTGCGGATCATCAACGAGCCCACGGCCGCCGCCCTCGCCTACGGCCTGGACCGCGGCGAGGAACAGACCGTCCTCGTCTTCGACCTCGGCGGCGGCACCTTCGACGTCTCCCTGCTGGAGATCGGCGACGGAGTCATCGAGGTCAAGGCCACCAACGGCGACACCCTCCTGGGCGGCGACGACTGGGACCAGCGGATCGTCGAGCACCTCGTCAAACGGTTCAAGGGGCAGTACGGCATCGACCTCGGCGCCGACAAGATGGCGGTGCAACGGCTGCGCGAGGCCGCCGAGAAGGCCAAGATCGAGTTGTCCTCGTCCACCGAGACCTCGATCAACCTGCCCTACATCACCGCCTCGGCCGAGGGCCCGCTGCACCTGGACGAGAAGCTCACCCGCGCCCAGTTCCAGGAGCTGACCGCGGACCTGCTGGACCGCTGCAAGAAGCCCTTCCACCAGGCGGTCGAGGACGCCGGGGTGCGGCTGTCCGCGATCGACCACGTCATCCTCGTCGGCGGCTCCACCCGTATGCCCGCCGTCACCGACCTGGTCAGGGAGCTCACCGGCAAGGACCCGCACAAGGGCGTCAACCCCGACGAGGTCGTCGCGGTCGGCGCGGCCCTCCAGGCAGGCGTCATCCGCGGCGACGTCAAGGACGTCCTGCTGCTGGACGTCACCCCGCTGTCCCTGGGCATCGAGACCAAGGGCGGCATCATGACCCGGCTGATCGAACGCAACACCACGATCCCGACCCGCCGTTCGGAGATCTTCACCACCGCCACCGACAACCAGCCATCGGTCGGCATCCAGGTCTACCAGGGCGAACGCGAGATCGCCGCCTACAACAAGAAGCTCGGCGTCTTCGACCTCACCGGCCTGCCGCCCGCCCCGCGCGGGGTCCCGCAGATCGAGGTCGCCTTCGACATCGACGCCGACGGGATCATGCACGTCTCCGCCAAGGACCTCGCGACCGGCCGCGAGCAGAAGATGACCGTCACCGGCGGCTCCGCCCTCCCCAAGGACGACATCGACCGCATGATGCGCGAGGCCGAGCAGTACGCCGAGGAGGACCGCGGGCGCCGCGAGGCGGCCGAGACCCGCAACCAGGCCGAACAACTCCTGTACCAGACCGAGAGGTTCCTCGCCGACAACCGCGAACGCGTACCCGCCGACACCCGCACCGACGTCGAGGCGGCGATGACGGAACTGAGAACACTGCTCGGCGGCGACACCGACACCGCCGCCCTGCGCACCGGGGTCGAGAAACTCGCCACCGTCAGCCAGCGGATGGGCCAGGCCATGTACGCGCAGGACCGGTCCGCCGACCCCGGCTCCGCGGGTTCGGGGGCCTCCGCCGGCTCCACGGGACCGGCCGGGGAACACACCGCGCCGGACGAGGAGGGCGTCGTCGACGCGGAGATCGTCGACGACGAACGGGACACCGGCAGCGGCAGGGGCACCGGCGGCCCGGCCTAGCGGGGCCCGCCGGGACGGCACCCGCCGTGCGTACGGCGGACGGGCGCCGTCCCGGTCACGGCTTGCGCGCCACTCCCGCGTACACCGGCACCACGCCCTCCGTCTGCGCGGCCACGTCCTCCGGCTCCGGCCGCCACCCGTGCACCGGGATCACCCCCGGACCCAGCAGCTCCAGACCGTCGAAGAACCGCAGGAACTCGGGCAGCGTCCGCGGGTGGAAGGGCGTACCGCCCGCACGGAACAGCTCGGCGGCCCGCGCCATGCTCTCGGGGCTGAGATCCGGCGTGACCTGGGTCAGGATCAGGTGACTGCCCGGCGCGAGCCGGTCCACATAGCGCTTCACCAGCCCGTACACGTCGTCCGCCGCGTCGTCCAGGTAGTGCGTCAGCGCGATCAGCGACAAGGCGACCGGCCGGTCGAGGTCCAGGCTCTCCCCGGCCCGCCGCAGGATGGTGTCCGGGTCACGGACGTCGGCGTGGATGTACTCCGTGCTGCCCTCCGCCGAACCGTGCAACAGCGCCTCGGCGTGCCGCAGCACGATCGGGTCGTTGTCCGCGTACACCACCCGGGCGTCCGCCGCCGCGCCCTGCGCCACCTGGTGCAGGTTGGGCTCGGTGGGGATGCCGGTGCCGATGTCGAGGAACTGGCGCACCCCGGCCCCGGCCGCCGCACGGACGGCCCGCTGCATGAACCGGCGGTTGGCACGCGCCCCGCGCACCACCGTGCCGTCCACGGCGAGGATCCTGCGGGCCAGCTCCTCGTCCACCGGATAGTTGTCCTTGCCGCCCAGCCACCAGTCGTACACCCGCGCCGGGTGCGGTCGGCTGGTGTCGATCACGGTGGGGGGCGCACCGTCGGAACCGGTCATGCGGCGTCTGCTCCTAGCTGTTCACAGGGGTCGGGGTCGTCAGAGGGTCTCTCGGTACTCGCGCAGGATCTTGCGGGTGCGCTGCGCGGAGGCGGCCCGGGCCGTCATGTGGTCCAGCACCTCCAGATGCGCCGCGACCTCCTGGCGCGAGTCCAGGTACAGCGCGCCCGTCAGGTACTCGGTGAACACCATGTCCGGCAGCTCCGGCTCCCCGAACCGGAACAGGGTGAACGGCGCGTACGTCCCCGGATGCGGGCCGGCCGCGAACTCGGCCAGCTGCAGGGTGACCCGGTCCCGCTCGGCGTACTCCAGCAGCCGGTCGAGCTGGTCCCGCATCACCTCGGGCCGCACGCTCACCGGGCGCCTGAGCACCGTCTCGTCCATGATCACCCACAGGTGCGGCGGATGGTCCCGCTCCAGCAGCCGCTGCCGCTCCATGCGCAGCGACACATGCCGCTCGATGGTGTCCGGGCCGGTCTGCCCTATCGTCCCGGCCTCCATCACCTCACGCGCGTACGCCTCCGTCTGGAGCAGCCCGGGCACGAAGTGCGGCTCGTAGGAGCGGATGATCCGGGCGGCGCCCTCCAGGCTCACGTACAGGCTGAACCAGTCCGGCAGCACGTCGTGGAACCGCTGCCACCAGCCCGGCTCGTTCGCCTCCTCCGCCAGCCGCACGAACGCGGCCGCCTCCTCCTCGGCGACCCCGTACGTCGACAGCAGCACCTGCACGTACGGGATCTTCAGCGAGACCTCGGCCATCTCCATCCGCCGGACGGTCGCCGACGCCACCCTGAGCACCCGGGCCGCCTCGTCACGGCCGAGCCCGGCCGCCTCCCGCAGTTCCTGCAGCCGCTTGCCGAGCACCACCTGGCCCACGGTGGGCGCGGCCCGCCGTTCACTCACGCCACGCCCTCCCCTACGCGCCGAAGCATGCGGGCAGTCTGCCATGCGACCCGCCCCTCGCACACGTGGTCGAGGACAACCGGAATTCCGGGAGGACCGGTCAACCCGCCACCGTGCGAAGGTACTTGGCGGTCGCCGGATCGGCGGGCAGGAACGTCTCGATGGCCAGTTCCGCCACCGTCACGTCCATCGGCGTGTTGAACGTCGAGATGGACGACACGAACGACAGCACCCGGCCACCGTGCTCGATCCGCAACGGCAGCGCGAAGTACGCCACCGGTTCGGCCGGTTCGTCGTCCGCCGCCTCCTCGGGCACCGGATACCCGGCCACCTCCTCGTACAGCGACCGCAGCGGGTCCGAGCGGTGCAACGCGATCTCCCGCTCCATCTGCGCCAGCAGATGCCCGCGCCACTCGCGCAGATTCCGGATCCGCGGCGCCAGCCCCCGCGGATGCAGCGTCAGCCGCATCGCGTTCGGCGCCGGCGCCAGCAACTCCTCGTCCACCCCCTCCAGCAGCATCGCGATACCCCGGTTGGCGGCGACCACCGTGTACCCCGCGTCCACCACCAGCGCCGGATACGGCTCGTAGCCCTGGATCAGCCGCTCCACACCGTCACGCAACGCGTCCAGCGCCGGGTCGTCCAGCGGCGTCTCCGGATAGCGCGGCGCGTAACCGGCCGCCACCAGCAGCGCGTTGCGCTCCCGCACCGGCACGTCCAGGTGCTCGGCCAGCCGCAGCACCATCTCCTCACTGGGCCGCGACCGGCCCGTCTCGACGAAACTGATGTGCCGGGCGGAGGAGTCGGCCCGCAGCGCCAGCTCCAGCTGCGAGATCCTGCGCCGCTCCCGCCACGAACGCAGCAGCGGGCCCACCCCCTTGTCCGTGGGGGCGGCTGCGGAGACGGACGGGCCGGTCGCGACAATGGTCATACGGACGACCGTAGTCGAGGAGCCCGCCCGGCGACCGCACCCGCGCACCGGCCGGCACCCCAGCCGAGGGAGCACACGCATGAACCAGCCCTGGCGGCAGACCTGGCACGCCGCAGCCGTGTACCGGTCCCGGGTACGCGGCTGCCTGCTCGGCGGCGCACTGGGCGACGCCCTCGGCTACCCCGTCGAGTTCGCCTCCCTCGACCGCATCCGCGCCCAGCACGGCCCGCGCGGCGTGACCGGACTCGTCCCCGGGGCACACGGCGCGCTCGGCCTCGTCAGCGACGACACCCAGATGACCCTCTTCACCGCCGAGGCCCTCCTCCAGGCCCACGCCCGCGAACGGGAGAAGGGCATCGGCGGCGCCTGGCCCCAGCTGCTGCGCCAGGCCTACGAACGGTGGCTCACCACCCAGACGGCGTCCGCCCCGCCACCGGCGGCCCCCGCCCACGGCGGCGAACACGCGCACACCTCCACGCCACACGCTCCTTGAGTCCCGCACCCTTCTGCGCCCCTGCGCCGCGTCACCTCCCGGGCTCCACCTTCGAGCCCCACCCCTCAAGGCC
>NZ_JAJSZC010000247.1:0-10924 GCF_036815105.1 Streptomyces sp. IBSBF 3136 | reverse complement strand
GGTGGTCAGGGTGCCGCCCAGCGCGGTGACCCGCTCCCGCATGCCGAGCAGCCCGGGGGCGCCCGCCGGGCCCCGCCGGGGCGGGGGCCGGTCCCGCGGGTACCCGGGGCAGCTCGGGGGACGCCGTGTCCAGCGGCACCGCCCAGGACCGCACGAGGCCCAACTGGACGCCCTGGCGCGGGAGCACGGCGTCCAGGAGCCAGTCGGCGGCGACACGGACGCGGTTGCCGGGCAGCGCGGCCAGGTGGTAGCCCCGGGTGACCAGACCGGCCGGCAGGCCGGACAGTGGCACCCCGAACGGGTTGGCGGCCGCGTGGACGCCCCCGAGGTCGACGGCGAACCCCAGGTCGCGGTGGCGGTAGGCGCGCCGGCGCCGGCCGAGGCCGAGGGCGGCGGCCACGTTCTCGCCCGCCACCCTGCCCTGCCGCCAGGCGTGCTGGGCGGTCATCGGGGTGAACCCGCCCGGGTGCTCCAGGTCCGGTACGGCCGCCGCGTCGCCGCAGGCGAACACCTCCGGGCGGCCGGGTACCTGGAGGTACGGGTCGACGATCAGCCGTCCGCGCTCCAGCGGCTGCCCGACGGCCTCGACCAGTGGGTCGGGCCGGACCCCGACGCACCACACCAGGGTCCGCGACGCCACGAACTCGCCGTCGGTGAGCAGCACCCCGTCAGGGGTGGCCTCCTTCACCGAGGTCCGCATGCGCACGTCGACGCCGCGCGCCCGCAGCACCCGGTCGGCGGTACGGGAGAGCCGCTCGTCCATCTCGGGCAGCACCCGGGGCGCGACGTCCAGGAGCATCCAGCGCGGCCGGGTCCCGCCGGGCAGGTGCCGGCGGGCGAGACTGTCGGTGAGCAGTTGCATCTGCGCGGCCACCTCGGTGCCGGTGTAGCCCGCACCGACCACGACGAAGGTGCGGCGCGCGGCACGGATCGCGGGGTCGCCGGTCGCGGCGGCCAGCTCCACCTGCCGGGTGACGTGGTCGCGCAGGTACAGCGCCTCGGGCAGTCCGCGGAAGCCGTGCGCGTGCTCGGCGACGCCGGGGACCGGCAGCAGTTTGTTGACGCTGCCGACGGCCAGCACCAGCCGGTCGTAGCCGACGGCACCGGTGCCGCCCTCGGGGTCGGTGTAGTGGACCGTGCGCGCGTCCAGGTCGACCCGGCCGGCCTCGCCGAGCAGCAGCCGTACCCCGGGCAGGGTGCCGGCCAGCGACACGGTGACCCGGCGGGCCTCCAGGGCCCCGGCGGCGACCTGGGGCAGCAGCGGCAGGTAGAGGAAGTAGTCGGTCGGGTTGAGCAGCGTGATGTGGGCACGGCCCCGGGTCACGCGGGCCAGGGTGCGGGCAGCCCGGTACCCGGCGAAACCGGCGCCGACGATCACGACACGTGGACGACTCACGGTGCGCCTCCGGCGGTGTGGCTCCTCCGAGGTGTTCCGCGTAACCGGGGCAGGGGCACCCAAACGCCGCGGGGCTCACCCGGACGCCCGCACGGGCCCGCGTTTCGCCGGGTCGAGGCCCTGTGGATCTCCGACCACGGTTTCCGACCGGGTGTACGTCCACCGGATCGGCGCCGGCCGGCGCGGCTTCTTCGACTTCCCCCGCGCGAGGGTGCCGCCGCGGCTCACCGGCTGGGACGGCCGGCCCGCGGTCGGGGAACACGGTGCGGGGCGCGGGAGGTCTCCCGCGCCCCTCGGCGCGTGCCGTGTCGTGCGTGGCCGCGGTCGGGCCCGGCCGAGGTCAGGCCCGGTGGTGCGGGCCCTCGGGGTCGATGTCGGGACGGGACGGGGCCTCGGACGGCATCGGCGGGTACCGCATGCCGAGTCCGCCGGGCGGGGCGGCCGCCGGGCCACCGCCACCCGGGCCCGCGCCGTGCGGGTGCTTCGGATGGGCGGCGCCGCGCAGCAGATAGGCCAGCACGCCCAGGATCGCCGCGGTGATCAGTGCGGCCGCCCAGCCGGGCAGGCCCGCCGCGAGGCCGAGGCCCAGCGCGATCGCCAGGGCACCGCCCGCGTACAGGGCGACGGCGCCCGAGGCGGCGTAGAGCATGGCCGTACGGCGCTGCTTGCGGCTCTGCTCACGCAGTTCGTCGCGTACCGTCTCGCGTGCCACCTGTGCCAGTTCTTCGACGAGGTGCTTGTCCAGATGTTCCAGGTGATCCAAACGGTCCATGGAAAGCGGGTACCCGCGGCATCCGGCGGGTAACGGCGGCGGCCCGCGGGCGGAGCCGGTGCGGCCGGGCCGCGCCCCAACTAGGCTCGCCCGCATGGAGATTCTGGGCGCCTCGCTGCGCATCTGCGTCGACGACCTCGACACCGCGATCCCCTTCTACGAATGTCTCACGGGCGGCACGGCGCTGCGGTTCGGGCGCGGCGGCGTCCAGGTCGCCGCGATCGGCTCCTTCCTGCTGATGAGCGGTCCCGAGGCGGAGCTCGAGGTGCTGCGCAAGGTGGCGGCCACGATCGCGGTGAAGGACGTGACCGAGGCGCACCGGCTGCTGACGGGTCTGGGCGCCCGGATCATCGCCGGGCCGGTGCCGACCCCGGCGGGCCGGAACCTGCTCGCGATGCACCCGGACGGCTCGATCTTCGAGTACGTCGACCAGACGGGCTGATCCGGCCGCGGTCTCAGGGCAGGTCAGGCCGCATCCGGAAGTCGAGCCGGGCGGGCAGCGGCTCGTCGGTGAGCCGGGCCCACAGCCGGCCGAGCACGTCGTCGCCCTCGCGCAGGTCCGCGACCTCCAGGTCCGGCCCGAAGACGGCGAGGGCCTCCGCGCGGCGCCCCTCGGCGAGCAGCAGTTCGGCCTCCAGCAGCCGGAACCGGCCGCGCCGGCGGACGGCGGGCAGCAGCCGTTCCCACACGGCGCGGGCGTCCGCCGTCCGGCGGGCCCGCAGCAGCGCCTGGAGGGTCTCGCGGCCGAGCGCGGCCACGGCGGCCGTCCAGCTCTCGCCGTCGTCCCGGCGTTCGCGGCACATGTCCTCGAAGGCCTCCGCGTACCGGTCGGCGGCGCGCTCCAGGTGGCCCGACTCCTGGTCGGCGACGCCCAGGCAGCGCAGCAGCGGCCACTGCGAGGGGGCGAGCGGAAGGGCCCGCTCCCAGCTGCGGACCGCCTGGGCGCGGTCGCCGGCGTGCCACTGGGCGACGCCGAGGTGGTACTCGGTGTGCGGGGTGGCGGGCGCGGTCTCCAGCATGTCCCGCCAGTGCGGGGCGACCAGCGTCGGGTGCGGCGGGCGGACCCGGCGCGGCTCGGGCAGGGAGCCGGTGCGCAGCAGTTCGGCCCAGGGCGCCTGGTCCTCGCCGAGCGTGGACTCGGGGAACGGTGTGCCGGGCAGCTTCCAGTCGGCGCGCAGCACTTCCAGCGCGCCCCAGCCGGAGCCGGTGGCCAGGCGCTCGCCGGGTTCGGTGTCGGCGTACGGCTTCCAGGCCGCGTACGCCTCCTCGACGCGCCGGCGCGGCAGCACGGCCGCCAGCCGCTCCTCGGCCGCCCGGACGACCTCGGTCCACTCCCCCTCGCGGGGCGTGTCGAGCGGGCCGTACGCCTCCAGCCAGGACACCTCGCTCTCCGGTTCGAGCCGGACGTGCTCCAGCTGCGTGCGGGCGAGCCCGGCCTGGATCTCGCAGTAGCCGCCGGTGCCGGGCTCGGTGAGCCAGTCCTGCCAGCGCCGGCCGCCCGGACCGCTGCCCCACACGAACAGCTTGCGGCCGCGCAGCACGTCGGTGGAGGTCTGCACCAGGCCGTGCCCGTCCGCGGCCGGCGCGGCGATCCAGCGGCGCCGCCCGTCGGGGACCTCGTAGAAGTAGTCCGCGGCGTAGCGGCTGTTGAGGGGGTAGGTGCGGTCGATGCCGTCGTACGCGGGGACGGGCACCCGGCGCAGCCGGCCCTCGTGGCCGAGGGGGGTGCCTCCCACGAAGTGGGGGAGCCAGGCCTCCTCGGCGGGCACGAGGACCCGCACGTCCTCGGGGACGGCGATGTTGGACCACCAGTACGCGGGGACCGGGTGCTCGTGCGGATTGCGGACGCGGACCCCCACGAAGAGGAAGTCGGAGCCGTCCGGGAGCCACAGGTCGACCTGGAAGGGCAGGTCGCGCAGCCGCTCCCACTCCCACAGGCGCAGCATCTCCCCGCCGTCGGGGGCCGGCACCCGGGCGGCGTGCAGGGGGGCGCAGGACAGGGCGGTGTGGCCGGTGGCGCCGATGTTCCACTCGATGCCGCCGGCGTACCAGGCGCCGTTGAGGGCGAAGTCGGCGGGCTGGAACACCGGGTTGCGGTAGAGGAGTTCGCGGCCGGTGGGCAGGTGGAGGAGGGAGGCGACGCGGCCGCCGAGGCCGGGCAGGACGGTGGCGCGCAGCCGGTCGTTCTCGATCACCAGCGCGTCCAGGGACATCGGTTCGCGGGTTCTGCCGTACCCGTCGCGGACGCGTTCGGGCAGCAGGCTGCGCAGCGGTTCGAGACCGATCTGCCGGGCCATGTCCCGGGGCATGTCGTCCCGTTCCCGGTCGTCGATGCGGTGGACCTCGTCGAGCGGGCGCAGCGGGGGCAGGGGGTTGTCGGGGCCCAACCGCGCGGCGGGCAGGGTCAGTACCTCACGTCGGATCTCCGTCACGACGACCATGGAACCCGGCGTGCGGTGAGTCGGCCAGGGGAGCTGCCGGTCAGGATTGCGCAAAGGCGGACCCGGCCCGGATCGCCGGGCCGGGGCCTGTGCCGGCTGTCGGGGTCAGCTGTCGAAGTCGACGGTCAGGGTGTCGGAGACGGGGTAGGACTGGCAGGTCAGGACGTAGCCCGCGTCGACCTCGGCGGGTTCCAGCGCGTAGTTGCGGCGCATGTCGGCCTTGCCCTCGGTGATGTGGGCGCGGCAGGTGCCGCAGACGCCGCCCTTGCAGGCGAAGGGCAGGTCGGGGCGGACCCGGGCGGCGGAGTCGAGGATCGTGGCCTCGCGGGAGAGCGGGGAGGTGGTGGACCGGCCGTCCAGGACGAGGGTGACCTCGCTGACCGGACCGTCCGCGCGGGGCTCGGCGTGCCGGACGGGGGCGACGGGCTCCTCGCCGGCGAAGAAGAGTTCCTGGTGGACGCGGTCGGCCGGCACGCCGAGTTGCGAAAGCACCCGCTGAGCGTCGAGGACCATGCCGTGCGGGCCGCACAGCCACCAGTGGTCGGCCGTGGAGACGTCGACCAGGCCGTCGACGAGCGCGGCCAGCCGGTCGGCGTCCAGGCGGCCGGTGAGCAGGTCGGCCTCGCGCGGTTCCCGGGACAGGACGTGCGCGAGCTGGAAGCGGGCCGGGTGGAGGTCCTTGAGGTCGGCGAGTTCGTCGGCGAACATCACCGTGTCGGTGCGGCGGTTGCCGTAGAAGAGGGTGACCTGCGAGGTCGGGTCGGCGGCGAGGACCGACTCGGCGATGGAGACCATCGGCGTGATGCCCGAGCCCGCGGCGATCAGCACGTGGTGGCCGGGGACGGTCAGGTCGGGGGTGAAGGCGCCGACCGGGCCCATCACCTCGACGGTGTCGCCCGGGCCGACCTCGTCGACCAGCCAGGAGGAGAACAGGCCGCCGGGGACGACGCGTACGCCGATCCGGGGCCGGGAGCCGGCCGGTGAGCAGATCGAGTACGAGCGGCGCTCGTCACGGCCGTCCACCCGGCGGCGCAGGGTGAGCGACTGGCCGGGTTCGAAGGCGAACTCCTCGGCCAGTTCGGCGGGTACGTCGAAGCTCACCGCGACCGCGTCCTCGCACAGACGCTCCACGGCCGCCACCCGCAGGGTGTGGAAGGCCGGGCGGCGGCGGGTGCGGCGCACCGGGGCGGGGGCCGCGTCGGCGGGCGCCAGCAGGTCCTCCATCAGATCTCCTTGACGTACTCGAACGGTTCGCGGCAGGCGCGGCAGCGCCACAGCGCCTTGCAGGAGGTGGCGCCGAAGCGGGAGGTCTCCTCCGTGTCCGTGTCGCCGCAGCGCGGGCAGGGCACGGTCCGGCGGGTCGCCGACAGGACCAGTGGCACGGGGCCGGGGGCGGGGCGCGGCGCGGGTCCGGGAGGTGCGATGCCGTGCTCGGCGAGCTTGCGGCGGCCCTCGGGGGTGATCCAGTCGGTGGTCCAGGGCGGGTCGAGGACCGTGCGCACCTCGACGCGCTCGTAGCCGGCGCCCCTGAGCCGGGCGGCCACGCCGGCCCGCATCTCGGACATGGCCGGGCAGCCGGAGTAGGTGGGGGTGAGATCGGCGACGACCGTGCCCTCGGGTGTCACCCGCACGTCCCTGAGCACGCCGAGATCGGCGAGGGTGAGCATGGGCAGCTCCGGGTCGGGCACCTGCTCGGCGAGGTGCCGGGCGCGCCGGGCGTCGGTGAGGGCGGTCACCATGTCGCCTCCGGGTGGGCGCGGGCCACGCTCTGCAGTTCCGCGAGCAGCGGGGCGAGGTGCTCGGTGTGCTCGCCCGCGCGTCCCGAACCGGCCGGCTCCCGCGGCACGTCCGGCAGGGTGAGGCCGGCCGCGTCGGTGACCTGCCGCAGCACGGCGAGGACCGGCTCCCCGGCGTCGTGGGCGGCGGACAGCTCGCGCAGGTGCGGGACGACCTGGTCGAGGGCGCTCTGCATGCGCCGGTGGGACTCCTCGGTACCGTCGCCGAGCCGGACGACCCACTCGGCGGCGTACTGCCGGTGGTAGGTCAGCTCCTTGACTCCCTTGGCGGCGACGGCGGCGAGCACCGGGTCGGCGGAGCCGGCGAGCCGCTCGAAGTGGGCCAGCCGCCAGCTCGCCAGGAGCAGCAGCCGCGCCATGGAGAACGCGAAGTCCCCGTTGGGCAGTTCGGCGAGGGTGACGTTGCGGAAGTCGTCCGCGTCGCGGAAGTAGGCGTAGGCGTCCTCGTCGCGCCCGGTGCCGTCGACCTGGCCGCAGCGGGCGTACAGCAGCCGGGCCTGGCCGAGGAGGTCGAGGCCGAGGTTGGCGAGGGCGACCTCTTCCTCCAGTTCCGGGGCGCGCGTGGTCCACTCGGCCAGCCGCTGGGCGGTGACGAGGGCGTCGTCGCCGAGCGCGAGGCAGGTCGCGGCCAGTTCCGCCCGGTCGACGCCCTCGGGGACGGCGGTGCTGACGCCGTGCAGCGGGTCCTCGAAGCCGGTGCCGAAGGCCCAGCGGGCGTCGCTGTCGTCGTGTCCCTCGGCCAGGGACAGGTAGACGTGGTCGTCGCTCATGACCTGCTCCTAGATGTGCGGGACGTCGTCGGGGATGTCGTAGAAGGTGGGGTGCCGGTAGACCTTGTCGGCGCTCGGGTCGAAGAAGGGGTCCTTCTCGTCGCGCGTGGAGGCGGTGATGTGCTCGGAGCGCACGACCCAGATGCTGACGCCCTCGTTGCGCCGGGTGTACAGGTCGCGGGCGTGGGTGAGGGCCATCCGGTCGTCGGCGGCGTGCAGGGAGCCGACGTGCACGTGGTTGAGTCCCCGCTTGCCCCGTACGAAGACCTCGTACAGCGGCCAGCCGTCCCGCTTCGTCCGCGTCTCGCTCATGCCGCCGCACCCTTCTTCGTCCGGGTGTCCGCCCCGGTGTCCGTCCCGGCCGTGGTCCTGGCCGCCTGCTTGGCGGCGTGCGCCGCGGCTGCCTCGCGCACCCAGGCGCCTTCGTCGTGCGCGGCCCGGCGCCGCGCCACCCTCTCGTCGTTGCACGGCCCGTCGCCGCTGATCACCCGCTTGAGTTCGGACCAGTCGGGGGTGCCGAAGTCGTACCGGCCGCGCTCCTCGTTCCAGCGCAGCTCGGGGTCGGGCAGGGTGACGCCGAGCTTCTCGGCCTGCGGCACGGTCATGTCGACGAAGCGCCGGCGCAGTTCGTCGTTGCTGTGCCGCTTGATCTTCCAGGCCATGGACTGCGCCGAGTTGGGCGAGGCGTCGTCGGGCGGGCCGAACATCATCAGGGACGGCCACCACCAGCGGTCCACCGCGTCCTGGACCATGGCGCGCTGGGCGTCGGTGCCGCGCATCATCGTCATCAGCAGTTCGTAGCCCTGCCGCTGGTGGAAGGACTCCTCCTTGCAGATGCGGACCATGGCCCGGGCGTAGGGGCCGTAGCTGCTGCGGCACAGCGGCACCTGGTTGCAGATGGCGGCGCCGTCCACGAACCAGCCGATGACGCCGACGTCGGCGAAGGACACGGTCGGGTAGTTGAAGATCGAGGAGTACTTCTGCCGGCCCTCGATCAGCCGCTCGGTCAGGTCGGCGCGGTCGGCGCCCAGGGTCTCGGCGGCCGAGTACAGGTACAGCCCGTGGCCGGCCTCGTCCTGGACCTTGGCGAACAGGATCGCCTTGCGGCGCAGCGAGGGGGCGCGGGTGATCCACTCGCCCTCCGGCTGCATGCCGATGATCTCGGAGTGCGCGTGCTGGGCGACCTGGCGGATCAGGGTCCTGCGGTAGCCGTCCGGCATCCAGTCGCGGGGCTCGATCCGCTGGTCGCGCGCGATCGTGTCGTCGAAGCGCTCCTGGAGTCCGGGCGGCGCGTCGCCCGCCGGGTCGGGCCCGGCCTGCCGTGCAGTCATCCCTACCACCAATCCCAACCGACCGTTCGTTCGGTCCATGATAGGACGAGTTCCCGTCGTTTTGGAAGTGGTTCGTTTCGGAAGTGGTCCGGCTCGGAGGCGGTCCGGCGCTCCGGCGCTCCGGCTCGAAGCGGTAGGCCCGGCGGAGCCTCCTGCCGGGACCGGTCAGCCGGTGCGCCGCATCTCCGCGGTCAGCGCCCAGCGCTCGTGGTCACGCCAGGCCCCGTCGATGAAGATCATGTCCGGCGAGAAGCCCTCCAGGCGGAAGCCGGCCCCGCGCGCCAGCGCGATGGACGCCGTGTTGCCGGGCTGCGCGTTGATCTCCAGCCGGTGCAGCCCCAGCGGCCCGAACGCGTGGCCGATCACCAGGTCGAGGCCCTCGCGCATGAGGCCGCGGCCGGCCGCGTGCGCGAAGGCGCCGTAGCCGAGGGCGCCGGACCGGAAACCGCCCCGGACGATGTTGTTGATGTTGATGAACCCGGCGATGGCCCCGCTGTCCTTCTCGCACACCAGGAAGCCGGCCCTGGCCGGATCCTCGACGAGCGCGGCGGCGTAGCCCGCGTAGCCCTCCTCGGAGTCCGGTGGGAACAGCCACGGCCGGTGCAGGTCCTTGCTCTGCCGGGCCCGGGCCGTGAACTCGGGTCCGTCCTCGGGGGTGAAGGGGCGGATGGCCACGCGCGGGCCCTCGGCGAGGTAGCGGGATGCGGCGGGGTTCGGCATCCGGCCAGCCTACGCGGCCCGCGCGCGGCGGCCCGGCGTCAGCGCAGCGCGGGCTCGTCCAGCGTCAACGTGCCGGCGTCGGCGTCGAGTTCGGCCGCGACCCCGAAGGGGACGGTCAGCGCGCCGTCGCCGTGCCCGAACCCGAAGTCCTCGACGACGGGGACGCCGAGCGGGCCGAGGCGGTCGGCGAGCACCGGCCGCAGCCGCTCGTAGGGGCCGCACCGCTCCCAGGAGCCGAGCAGCACCCCGCGCACCCCCTCCAGCCACCCCGCGCGCAGCAGCTGGGTGAGGCAGCGGTCCAGCGCGTACGGCTCCTCGCCCACGTCCTCCAGGCACAGCAGCCCGCCGGCCGCGGAGCGCCGGGCGTGCGGGGTGCCGAGCTCAGCGGCGAGCAGCGACAGGCAGCCGCCCAGGGTGACACCGCGGGCCCGGCCGGGCACGAGGGCGCCGCCGCCGGAGGCGATGGTGCGGACGGACTCCGGGGCGAACAGGGTGGCCCGCAGGTGCGCCCGGGCCCGCTCGTTCTTGATGAAGTCAATGCCCGCCGCCATCGGCCCGTGCAGCGTGGCGAGCCCGAGGCGGGTGGCGAACGCCTCGTGCAGGACGGTGAGGTCGCTGAAGCCGACGAACACCTTCGGACCGGCCGCGCGCATCGCCTCCCAGTCCAGCAGGTCGACCATCCGCTGCGCGCCGTACCCGCCGCGGGCGCACAGCACCGCGTCCACCGACGGATCGCACCAGGCGTTCTGCAGGTCGGCGGCGCGGTCCGCGTCCGTGCCCGCCAGGTATCCGAACTCCCCGTGCCGGTCCAGCACATGGGGGCCGGCCACCGGGTCGAGGTCCCAGCCGCGCAGCACGTCGAGGCCCGACTGCAGGCGCTCCTCGGGCACCGGCCCGCTGGTGGCGACCACGGCCACGCGTGCCCCCGGGGCGAGCCGGGCCGGCCGTGTCAGCTCTCTCACGGGCGCAGCTCCAGCTCGGGCAGGCCGGGCACGTCCAGGCCGAAGACCTGGGCGTACAGGGACAGTTCGGCCTCCAGGGCGCGCACCATGGTCTCGGCCCGGCGGAATCCGTGCCCCTCCCCCTCGAAGGTGAGGTAGGCGTGCGGCACCCCCCGGCCCTGGACGGCGGCGAGGAAGCTCTCGCACTGGGCGGGCGGGCAGATCACGTCGTCCAGGCCCTGGAGCATGACGAAAGGCACCGAGAGCCGGTCGGCGTGCGCGGTGGGCGAGCGTTCGGCGTACCGCTCGGGCACCTCTTCGCGCGGCCCGATCAGGGAGTCCAGGTACCGCGACTCGAAGTCGTGGGTCTCCCCCGGCCCCCAGGTGCCGAGGTCGAGGACGGGGTAGAGGATCGTGCCGCAGGCGTAGACGTCGGTGCCGGTCAGGGAGGCGGCGGTGGTCCAGCCGCCCGCGCTGCCGCCCCGGACGGCGAGCCGGTCCGGGTCGGCGGTGCCCTCCTCGGCCAGGGCCCGCGCCACGGCGGCGCAGTCCTCGACGTCGACCACGCCCCACTGCTCGCGCAGCCGCTCCCGGTAGGCGCGGCCGTACCCGGTGGAGCCGCCGTAGTTGACCTCGACGACGCCGATGCCGCGCGAGGTGAAGTAGGCGATCTCCAGGTCCAGCACCTGCGGCACCCGGCCGGTGGGGCCGCCGTGCGCCCAGACGACGTAGGGCGGCAGCTCGCCGGCGGCCCCAC
>NZ_JAJSZC010000246.1:0-10967 GCF_036815105.1 Streptomyces sp. IBSBF 3136 | reverse complement strand
GGTCAGCCCTGGGGGCCGGCCCCGGTCATGCCGTGGACGGCGGGGACGGTGCCCAGGCGGCCCTTCTGGAAGTCCTCGAAGGCCTGCATCAGCTCGTCCTTGGTGTTCATGACGAACGGGCCGTAGTGGGCCATCGGCTCGCGGATCGGCTGTCCGCCGAGGAGGACGACCTCCAGGTCCGGGGTGTGCGAGTCCTGCTTCTCGTCCGCGCGGACGGTCAGCGAGGAGCCGGCGCCGAAGACGGCGGTCTGCCCCAGCCGGATCGGCCGGCGCTCGGCGCCGACGCTGCCGCGGCCCGCCATGACGTACGCGAGCCCGTTGAAGTCCTCGCGCCAGGGCAGCGTCAGCTCGGCGCCCGGGGCGAGGGTCGCGTGGATCATCGTGATCGGGGTGTGCGTGATGCCGGGGCCCTCGTGGCCGTCCAGCTCACCGGCGATCACGCGCAGCAGGGCGCCGCCGTCGGGGGTCGTCAGCAGCTGCACGTTGCCGCCGCGGATGTCCTGGTAGCGCGGGGCCATCATCTTGTCCTTGGCCGGGAGGTTCACCCACAGCTGGAGGCCGTGGAAGAGTCCGCCGGACACCACCAGGGACTCCGGCGGGGCCTCGATGTGCAGCAGGCCGGAGCCCGCCGTCATCCACTGGGTGTCGCCGTTGGTGATGGTGCCGCCACCGCCGTTGGAGTCCTGGTGGTCGAAGGTCCCGTCGATGATGTAGGTGACGGTCTCGAAACCGCGGTGCGGGTGCCAGGGGGTGCCCTTGGGCTCGCCCGGCGCGTACTCCACCTCGCCCATCTGGTCCATCATGATGAACGGGTCGAGGTGGCGGTAGTTGATCCCGGCGAACGCACGGCGCACCGGGAAGCCCTCGCCCTCGAAACCACTCGGCGCGGTCGTGACGGTCAGCACGGGGCGCGCCACGGCGTCGGCGGGAGCGGTCACGCGGGGCAGCGTCAACGGGTTCTCGACGGTCACTGCAGGCATGGTGGGACCTCCTTGTACGCTCAGTTTAGTTGAGCGTTGAACTTTCTACCACCCCACAACAGAGAGAGCCCGGAGGGCATTCCCTCCGGGCTCTCCATCGAGCGGGGCGGCCGGTCAGCCGTACATGCGGCGCATCGCGAAGTCGACCATCTGCTCCACCGCCTTGGCGTCGAACACCATCCGGTGCTCGCCCTCCATGTCCACGACGAAGCCGTAGCCGGTCGGCAGCAGGTCGATCACCTCGGCGCCGGTGATCACGAAGTACTTGGACTCCTTGCCCGCGTACCGCCGCAACTCCTTCAGCGAGGTGAACATGGGGATCACCGGCTGCTGGGTGTTGTGCAGGGCGAGGAAGCCCGGGGTGTCACCGCGCGGACAGTACACCTTCGACGTGGCGAAGATCTGCTGGAAGTCCTCGGCGGACATCTGCCCGGTGGTGAAGGCGCGCACCGCGTCCGCGAGCGAGGGCGGGGACGGCTCGGGATACAGCGGCGGCTGCTGCCCGTAGCCGCCGGCCATCGGCTGCTGCGGTGCGGCGTACTGCTGCTGGGCGCCGGCGTTCTGGTCGTAGCCGTACATGCGCAGAAGAGTACTCAGTCACAGATGACCGGATCGGGCTTGCGTCTTATTACCGACGGGTAGCATCATCGGAGAAACTTGTTGGTACGTGAACCAGATGCGAGGAGACAGTGCCTCGCCGAGTCCTATACGGAGCCGTCACCATGGGGCACTACAAGTCCAATCTCCGCGACATCGAGTTCAACCTCTTCGAAGTACTCGGCCGCGACAAGCTCTACGGCACCGGTCCGTTCGAGGAGATGGACACGGAGACCGCCAAGAGCGTCCTGGAGGAGCTGACCCGGCTCGCCGAGAACGAGCTGGCCGAGTCCTTCGCCGACGCGGACCGCAACCCGCCGGTCTTCGACCCCGAGACGAACACCGCGCCGGTCCCCGCGTCCTTCAAGAAGAGCTACAAGGCCTTCATGGACTCCGAGTACTGGCGGCTCGGCCTGCCCGAGGGCATCGGCGGCACGACGGCTCCCCCGTCCCTGATCTGGGCGTACGCGGAGCTGATCCTCGGCTCGAACCCGGCCGTGTGGATGTACTCCTCCGGCCCGGCGTTCGCCGGCATCCTCTACGACGAGGGCAACGACGTCCAGAAGAAGATCGCCCAGATCGCCGTCGAGCGCACCTGGGGCTCCACCATGGTGCTCACCGAGCCCGACGCCGGTTCCGACGTCGGCGCCGGCCGCACCAAGGCCGTCCAGCAGGAGGACGGCTCCTGGCACATCGAGGGCGTCAAGCGCTTCATCACGTCCGGTGAGCACGACATGGAGGAGAACATCCTCCACTACGTCCTCGCCCGCCCCGAGGGCGCGGGCCCCGGCACCAAGGGCCTGTCCCTCTTCCTCGTCCCGAAGTACCTCTTCGACTTCGAGACCGGCGAGCTGGGCGAGCGCAACGGCGTCTACGCCACCAACGTCGAGCACAAGATGGGCCTGAAGGCCTCCAACACCTGCGAGATGACCTTCGGCGACCGCCACCCCGCCAAGGGCTGGCTGATCGGCGACAAGCACGACGGCATCCGCCAGATGTTCCGCATCATCGAGTTCGCCCGCATGATGGTCGGCACGAAGGCGATCTCCACGCTCTCCACCGGCTACCTGAACGCCCTGGAGTACGCCAAGGAGCGCGTCCAGGGCCCCGACCTGGCCAACTTCATGGACAAGGCCGCGCCCAAGGTCACCATCACCCACCACCCCGACGTCCGCCGCTCGCTGATGACGCAGAAGGCGTACGCCGAGGGCATGCGCGCCCTCGTCCTGCACACCGCCTCCGTCCAGGACGCGATCGCCGTCAAGGAGGCGAACGGCGAGGACGCCAAGACCGAGCACGCGCTGAACGACCTGCTCCTGCCGATCGTCAAGGGCTACGGCTCCGAGAAGGGCTACGAGCAGCTCGCCCAGTCGCTGCAGACCTTCGGCGGCTCCGGCTTCCTGCAGGAGTACCCGATCGAGCAGTACATCCGCGACGCCAAGATCGACACCCTCTACGAGGGCACCACCGCCATCCAGGGCCAGGACTTCTTCTTCCGGAAGATCGTCCGCAACCAGGGCGCGGCGCTGAACTCCCTCGCCGAGGACATCAAGAAGTTCCTGGCGCTCGGCACCGGCGGCGAGGAGCTGGCCGGCGCCCGCGAGCACCTCGCCAAGGCCGCCGTGGAGCTGGAGGCCATCGTCGGCCTGATGCTGACCGACCTCGCCGCCACCGAGCAGGACGTCAAGAACATCTACAAGGTGGGCCTGAACACCACCCGCCTGCTGCTCGCCTCCGGTGACGTGATCGTCGGCTACCTGCTGCTCAGGGGCGCCGCCATCGCCGCCGAGAAGCTCCAGACGGCCTCCTCCAAGGACAAGGCCTTCTACACCGGCAAGATCGCGGCGGCGAAGTTCTTCGCGGCCAACGTCCTTCCGGGCGTCACCCTGGCCCGCAAGGTGTCCGAGGGCGTCGACCTCGACCTGATGGAGCTGGACGAGGCCGCGTTCTAAGGATTCCGCTTCTTCCAGAAGGACCGGATCCGCACCACTTCACAGCCGCCGTGGGCCCGCTCCCGTACCGGGAGCGGGCTCTCGCACGTCGTTAAGGTAAGCCACATGAGCGCACCAGCCCGCTTCGACCGCGGCCACACCGACGACCTGATGTCCTTCCTGGCGGCGAGCCCGTCGCCGTACCACGCCGTGGCGAACACCGCCGAGCGGCTGGAGAAGGCGGGGTTCCGGCAGGTCGCCGAGACGGACGCCTGGGACGGGACGAGCGGCGGCCGGTACGTGCTGCGCGGCGGGGCGATCATCGCCTGGTACGTCCCCGAAGGCGCCGCCCCCCACACCCCCTTCCACATCATCGGCGCGCACACCGACTCCCCCAACCTGCGCGTCAAGCCGCAGCCCGACAGCGGCGCGCACGGCTGGCGGCAGGTCGCCGTCGAGATCTACGGCGGCCCGCTGCTGAACTCCTGGCTCGACCGCGACCTCGGCCTGGCCGGCCGGCTCACCCTGCGCGACGGCTCCACCGTCCTCGTCGAAGTGGACCGGCCGCTGCTGCGCGTCCCCCAACTCGCCATCCACCTGGACCGCACGGTCACCTCGGACGGCCTCAAGCTCGACAAGCAGCGCCACCTACAGCCCGTCTGGGGCCTCGGCGACGACCCGCGCGAGGGCGACCTCATCGCCTTCCTGGAGGCCGAGGCGGGCCTCACGCCCGGCTCGGTGGCCGGCTGGGACCTGATGACCCACCCGGTGGAACGGCCCGCCCACCTCGGCCGCGACCAGGAACTCGTCGCCGGCCCCCGGATGGACAACCTGCTCTCCGTGCACGCGGGCGCCGCCGCCCTGGCCGCCGCCGCGACCTCCGGCGCCCCGCTCGGCCACATCCCGGTGCTGGCCGCCTTCGACCACGAGGAGAACGGCTCCCAGTCCGACACCGGAGCCGACGGCCCGCTGCTCGGCACCGTGCTGGAACGCTCGGTCTTCGCCCGCGGCGGCTCCTTCGAGGACCGGGCCCGCTCCTTCGCCGGCACGGTCTGCCTGTCCTCCGACACCGGCCACGCCGTCCACCCCAACTACGCCGAGCGCCACGACCCCACGCACCACCCGCGGGTCAACGGCGGCCCGATCCTCAAGGTCAACGTCAACAACCGCTACGCGACCGACGGTTCGGGCCGGGCGGTGTTCGCCGCCGCCTGCGAGAAGGCGGGCGTGCCGCTGCAGACCTTCGTCTCCAACAACTCCATGCCCTGCGGCACCACCATCGGCCCGATCACCGCCGCCCGGCACGGCATCCGCACCGTCGACATCGGCGTGGCCATCCTCTCCATGCACAGCGCCCGCGAACTGTGCGGCGCGGACGACCCGTTCCTGCTGGCGAACGCGCTCACCGCGTTCCTGGAGAGCTGACTCCCGCCCCCTGAGGTCCCCTTGGGCACCCGGCGCCGCAGCGAGCATGCACGGCGCCGGGCAGGGTACCCGGACGGCACCGGAAATCCCGGAACCGGAAGGGGAGGCGACGACTTATGGGCCTCGGCGGCTGCATCATCCTCATCGCCGTGGGAGCCATCCTCACGTTCGCGACCGACTGGCACATCCAGGGTGTCAATCTCGACCTCGTCGGCATCATCCTGATGGCGGTCGGTCTCATCGGCGTCGCCACGTTCAGCGGCATCGCCCGGCGCCGGCGGGTCGTCGTCCCGCCGACGACGCCGGTGGTCGAGGAGGAACCCCACCACCATCACCACGACGGCTACACCAACGGCTACGGCGTGTGAGCCACCCCGGCTACCGCTCGTCCGTCCCGGCCAGGACGAGCGGCAGCCGGTCGGTGCCGCCCTCGACGAGGCGCACCGGAACACCCCAGTCCTGCCGGTGCACATGGCAGGCCGGGTACTCGTTCGCCGGGTCGTCGTCGCACGAGGCCGCCATCGCCGACACGTGCAGCACACCCTCCGCGACGGCCGGGTCCAGCTCCAGTTCGCGCGCCAGCCCGGTGCCCGCCCCCTCGCCCCCGAGCAGCAGCCCGGGCGGCGTGGAGGAGACCAGCAGCCGGGTCGAGGGACCGTAGCGGTCGTCCGGCTTCTGCCCGGCGGGCGCCTGGAAGACGACGCCGAGCCGCAGTCGGCCCGGGGCGACCTCGGTCGCCTCGCGCGCGGTGCGGCGCGCGACCGCCGCCGCCCGCGCCGCCTCCTTCGGCAGCCGCAACCGGGTCAGCCGGTGCCGGGCCGACTCCACGACCACGATGTCCTCGCCGACCACCACGGCGTCGCTGGGCTCGCGCAGATCCGTGGCCGCCGTGCTGACCTCGCCGGTGGCGGGGTCGTAGCGGCGCAGCGCGTGGTTGTAGGTGTCCGCGACCGCCACCGAGCCGTCCGGGAGCACGGCGACGCCCAGCGGATGCTGCAACAGCGCCTGCCCGGCGGCGCCGTCGCGGTGCCCGAAGTCGAACAGGCCGGAGCCGACGGCCGTGTGGACGGCCCCGTCCACGTCCACCCAGCGCAGCGCCGAGGTCTCGGCGTCGGCCAGCCAGAGCCGGTCCGCGGTGGCCGCCAGACCTGAGGGCTGCGCGAACCACGCCTCGGCGCCCGGGCCGTCGACCAGCCCCTCGTCGGTGGTGCCGGCCGCCACCGCGACGGTCCCCGCCACCGGGTCGTACGTCCACAGCTGATGGACGCCTGCCATGGCGATCCACACCCGGCCGCCGAAGACGGCCACGTCCCACGGGGAGGACAGGTCCACCTCACGGGCCGGCCCCGAGGTGGCGGAGCCCCGCCACCACTGCCGGCCGGTACCGGCCAGGGTGGTCACCCCGCCGGTGGCCAGGTCGAGGCGGCGCAGCGCGTGGTTGACGGTGTCCGCGACCACCACCGCGGCGCCGTCCTCGGTCAGCGCCAGCCCCTGCGGCTCGCTGAAGGAGGCCCGCTCGGGACCGCCGTCGGCGAACCCGCGCGCACCGCTGCCGATCCGCCGTACGACCGTCTCGGCGTCCGTGGCCAGCTCCACCAGCTGGTGCCGGGTGGTGTCGCTGACCAGGAACGTCCCGCCGGGCAGCAGCAGCGCCTTGCCGGGGAAGCGCAGCACCGTCGGCTCGGGCTCCGGCGGCACGTAGGGGCCGTCACCGCGGCGCAGGGTGCCCTTCGCCGCGTGCTCCGCCTCCAGCTCCCCGACCAGCCGCTCGATGGCGTGCACATGCCCCTCACCGGCGTGCTGGGCGACCACGTACCCCTCGGGATCCACGACGACGAGCGTCGGCCAGGCCCGGACCGCGTACTGCTTCCAGGTGGCCAGCTCGGGATCGTCCAGCACCGGGTGCTCCACCCCGTACCGCTCCACCGCGTCCACGACCGCCCGGTGCTCGGCCTCGTGCACGAACTTCGGCGAATGCACCCCGACGACCACGACCGTGTCCCGGTGCTTCTCCTCCAGCTCCCGCAACTCGTCGAGGACGTGCAGGCAGTTGATGCAGCAGAAGGTCCAAAAATCCAGTACGACGATACGACCGCGCAGGTCGGACAGGGTGTACTGCCTGCCTCCCGTGTTCAGCCAGCCGCCCTTGCCGACCAGCTCGGGGGCGCGGACGCGGACGCGGCGGGGTGTGGAGTCGGTCATGGCTCCCAGGGTGCCACCCGGTGCCCGCGGCAGAGCCGGGAGGCGGATCAGCCCTGGTGGACGACGTCCCTGCCGGGGCCGCCGGACAGGGTGTCCCGGCCGGGGCCGCCGTAGAGCCTGTCGTCGCCGCTGTTGCCGTACAGGTGGTCGTCGCCGCCGTTGCCGTACAGGACGTCGTCACCCCTGCCGCCGTACAGCGTGTCGGCGCCCGCGCCGCCGAGGATCCTGTCGTCTCCGTCGTCGCCCGACAGGTCCTGGCCCGCCGCGCCGCCGCGCAGCACGTCGTCGCCCTTGCCGCCGTGGGCGATGACCAGGTCGCCGGTCGCGTCGATCGTGTCGTCGCCGTCGCCGCCCGAGGCCAGCCCCAGTTCGCCCACCGTGAGGGTGTCGTTCCCGGCGTCGCCCGAGACGGCGTTGCCGTCCAGGCGTCCGGTGTCGGTGAGCCGGTCGTCGCCGGGGCCCAGGGAGATCCGGGCGAAGCGGTACACCTGGCCGGTGGCGTTGGCGTAGGTGACGGTGTCGGCGCGGTCGCCGAGGTCCATCGTCAGGGCCGGGTAGGGGTCCTGGCTGTCCTCGCCGCTGACGGTGCAGGAGACCTTGGTGGCGTCGGCGCCGACGGGGTGGGCGCAGCCGTGGCCCGCCTCGATGGGGACGACGTCGTCGATCAGGTAGGTGATGCCGGGGCCGCGGCCGGTCAGGGACGCCGTGACGGTGGCCTTGTTGGTCTGGCCGGGGGCGGCGCGGTAGGCGAGCTGCCAGCCGTACCGGTTGACCTCGGCCGTGGCCGGCCGCGTCGCCGCGTCGGCGGGGCCGGCCACGGTGAGCGGTACGGCCAGGGCGGTGCCGAGGGCGAGGGCGAGCGCCGGGAGGGCGCGGGCCGGCCTGCGGCGGGCGGGACGAGAGGACATGGGAAACCTCCGGGAGAGCCGTGTGTGGCACCGAGTTCGGCGCGTTCGTCCCGTTCGACCCGGGGGCCCGGCGCATGGTTGGCCGACCGGCATGCGGGCACGGGAAGTTCATCGCGGGGCAACCCGGAGTCCGGGTGGACGGTGGCGGCCGGTCAGGCGGCCGGCCGGTCGTGCCACCTGCGCTCGGCGCGCAGCCGTGCCCTGACGCAGTTCCCGCGCGCACAGTTCCGCGGAGGCCCCGGCCAGATCGCCGTGGCCCTTCGGGAACGTGTGACGATCATGTCTTGCCGGGGAAGCGCTATGGGCATGAGATTCCTCGTGCGCGACCGGCTCCTCGGCATCGGTGACGACTACTGGATCGAGGACGAGCACGGCCGGAAGGTGTTCCTCGTCGACGGCAAGGCGATGCGGCTGCGGGACACCTTCGAGCTGAAGGACGCCCAGGGGCGCGTCCTGATCGACATCCACCAGAAGATGTTCGCCCTGCGCGACACGATGGTGATCGAGCGGGACGGCGAGGGCCTGGCCACCATCAGGCGCAAGCGGCTGTCCCTGCTGCGCCACCACTACCGGGTCTCCCTGGTCGACGGCACCGACCTGGACGTCAGCGGCCGCATCCTCGACCACGAGTTCGCCATCGAGTACGACGGGGAGCTGCTCGCCGTCATCTCCCGCCGTTGGCTGACCGTGCGGGACACCTACGGCGTCGACATCGTGCGCGACGACGCGGACCCGGCGCTGCTGATCGCGGTGGCGGTGTGCGTGATCCACCTGGCCCAGAAGGAGCGGGACGACGACTGACGGCGCCTGACCTGCCCGACGGCGGCCGGCCGTGCCTGCCTTCGACCGGCCGTGCCCGACTGCGGGACCGGCCGTGCCTGATCACGGCCGGCGGCGCCCGACCGAGCGTCAGCGGCGCGGGGGCGCGAGGCCGAGGACCCGGTCCTTCAGGGCGGGGAACTGCTCGCGGGTGGCCGCCGGCTTCGCCGGGTCCAGGTCGACCGTGAGGACCTCCTCGCCCGCGCCCGCCTCGGCCAGCACCTCACCCCAGGGGTCCACCACGATCGAGTGACCCGCCTGGGGAACTCCGGCGTGCGTCCCGGCCGTTCCGCACGCGAGCACGAACGCCTGGTTCTCCACCGCCCGTGCCTGGGCCAGCAGCGTCCAGTGCGCGCGTCGCCGTTCGGGCCAGCCCGCCGGGATGACCAGCGTCTCGGCGCCGGCGTCGACGAGGGAGCGGAAGAGTTCGGGGAAGCGGAGGTCGTAGCAGGTGGCCAGGCCGAGGACGGTGTCCGGCAGACGGACCGTCACCGGCACGCGCCCGGCGCCCATCAGCACGGCCTCGCCCTTGTCGAACCCGAACCGATGGATCTTCCGGTAGACGGCGGCGAGGTCGCCGGCGGGCGAGAAGACGAGGGAGGTGTTGTAGAGCGGGCCTTCGGGGTCGCGTTCGGGGATCGAACCCGCGTGCAGCCACACGCCCGCGTCGCTCGCGGCCTTGGCCATCACCTCGTACGTGGGGCCTTCGAGCGGCTCGGCCTCGGCGGCGAACTCCTCGTAGGCGAAGGCGCCGGTGGTCCACAGTTCGGGCAGGACCACGAGATCGGACCCGGCCTGGTCGCGGACGAGCGCGGCCGCCCGCTGCCGCCGGGAGGCAACCGATTCGTCCTCGTCCACGGCGATCTGGATCAGCGAGGCGCGCACACTACCACCGTCCTGGCATTCGAGTTGTTCACACGGGCCTACGATCGTCACACGAAAGCACTGCCGGGGTGCCTCACAGCAGCGTAACTTGGGGGTCCCCCCGGTTCGAGCCCAGCCGAGGACCGGGGGAGTCCCAAGACACCGCCGAGTGCAGCCACCTCCCGCTGGCAACGCTGCCACAACCTGCCCGTGTACCGACCGCCGAGGGGTCCTGTTCCGTGAGTCTGCATCCCACCCTCCAGCCCTACGCCGACGCCTGGACCCACTCCATCGAAGCGATATCCGAGCTCGTGGTCCCGCTCGTGGAGGGGGAGTGGAACCGGCGGACCCCGTGCCCGGGCTGGTCGGTCCGTGACGTCGTGTCGCATGTGATCGGCCTGGACTGCGAGATGCTCGGCGACCCGCGGCCGATCCACACGCTGCCCCGCGACCTCTTCCACGTCACCAACGAGCACCAGCGGTACAACGAGATGCAGGTCGACGTCCGCCGTCATCACACGGCGCCGGAGATGACGTCCGAGCTGGAGTACACGGTCATCCGGCGCAACCGCCAGCTGCGCAACGAGTCACGCGACCCCGGCACCAAGGTGCGCGGTCCGATGGGTTCCGACATCACCCTGGAACAGGCCATGCGGGCCCGCGCCTTCGACGTCTGGGTGCACGAGCAGGATCTGCGCACGGCCCTCGGCCGCCCCGGCAACCTCGACTCCCCGGGCGCGCTCATCACCCGTGACGTCCTGCTGGCCGCGCTTCCCGACGTGGTCGCCAAGGGTGCGGACGCGCCGCGCAGCTCGGCGATCGTCTTCGACGTGCACGGGCCCGTCGAGTTCCTGCGCACCATCCGGGTCGACATCCAGGGCCGGGGCACCCTGGAGACCACTCCCGCCCTCGGCCCGGCCGCGACGCTCACCCTCGACTGGGAGACCTACGTCCGGCTGGCCTGCGGCCGGGTCACCCCGGAGGCGGTCGCCGACCGCGTCAAGACGGAGGGCGACCCGGACCTGGCGGCGGCGATCCTGCGGAACTTCACGGTGACGCCGTAGAGCGGTCCCGTGTGCCGCCACGGGCAGGTCCCCGGCGGGCATCCGGCGTCGGCGCTCCGATGACGCGTGCCGCCGCGGGCCCGTCCCCGGCGGAAATCCGGTGTCGGCGCCGCGGTGCCGGAACTAGCGTGCCCGGCATGACCGACACCGCGACGCCCCCGCACCCCGACGACCTCC
>NZ_JAJSZC010000245.1:0-11352 GCF_036815105.1 Streptomyces sp. IBSBF 3136 | reverse complement strand
CCCGCAGCCGCTCGTGCAGCCCCCGGAAGACCTCGGCCGAGCGGGCGCCCGGCCAGTCCGCCGGGAGCAGGTGGGGGGGCAGGCCGGGGTCGGTGTAGGGGAGGTGGCGCCAGGTGTCGAGGGCGAGGAGGTAGTCGCGGTAGGCGTCCTCGGGCTCGGTCGCGGTGCGCCGCTCCCAGGCGTGCAGCACGGGCGCGTGCACGTCCAGGAAGCGCTCGTGCGCCTTGGCGATCGCCGCCAGGTCCCACCACCGGGCGACGGCCTCCGGGGTGGGCGCGAAGCCGAGGTGCTCCCCGCGGAAGAAGTCGACGTACGGGTCGAGCCGCAGCCGGCCCAGGGTGTGCCGGGTCTCCTCGTAGAGGCGGGCCGGGGCGATCCACACCCCGGGCGCCGCCGTGCCGAAGCCCAGCCCGGCCAGCCGGGAGCGCAGCACGTGCCGCTTCTGCCGCTCCGACTCGGGCACCGAGAACACCGCGAGCACCCAGCCCTCGTCCTCCGGCGGCGCGGTCAGATAGATACGGCGGTCGCCGTCGTCCATCAACTGCCTTGCCTCGGCCGAGAGTTCGTAGCCGGCCGCCCCGGCCGCGGTGCGCGCGGGCAGCAGCAGGCCGCGGCGTTTGAGCCGGGACACCGAGGAGCGGACGGACGGCGCGTCCACGCCGACCGCGGCCAGGAGCCGGATCAGCTCGGCGACGGGCACCGGACCGGGTGCGAAGCGGCCGTACGCGCCGTAGAGCGTGACGATGAGGGACCTGGGGGCGTGCTGCTCGGACACGTTGATCATTTTAGGTCGTCGATATCACTGCGGGTCACCTCCGGTCCGCAGCCGGAACCGCTGGAGCTTGCCGGTGGCCGTGCGGGGCAGTGTGTCGAGGAAGACGAACTCGCGTGGGCACTTGTACGGGGTCAGCTCACGGGTCAGGAAGGCGCGCAGCGCCTCCGGGTCGCGCGCCGCGCCCTCCCGCAGGACGGTGTACGCCACCGCCACCTGGCCGCGTGCCTCGTCGGGCCGGCCGACGACGGCCGTCTCGACCACGTCGGGGTGGCGCAGCAGGGCGTCCTCCACCTCCGGCCCGGCGATGTTGTACCCGGCGGAGACGATCATGTCGTCGGCGCGGGCCACATAGCGGAAGTAGCCGTCGCTCTCCCGGACGTAGGTGTCGCCGGTGACGTTCCAGCCGCCGCGCACGTACTCCCGCTGCCGTGGGTCGGCCAGGTAGCGGCAGCCCACCGGGCCGCGGACCGCGAGCAGGCCGGGCTCGCCGTCGGGCACCGGGTCGCCGTGCGCGTCCTGCACGCGCGCCTGCCAGCCCGGCACCGGCACGCCCGTCGTGCCGGGTCTGATCCGCTCGTCGGCCGCCGAGATGAAGATGTGCAGCAGTTCGGTGGCGCCGATGCCGTTGATGACGCGCAGACCGGTGCGTTCCCGCCAGGCCCGCCAGGTGGCCGCGGGCAGGTTCTCGCCCGCGGACACGCAGCGGCGCAGGGACGAGACGTCGTGGCCGTCCAGCTCGTCGAGCATCGCCCGGTAGGCGGTCGGCGCGGTGAACAGCACCGAGACCCGGTGCTCGGCGATCGCCGGCAGCAACTGCCGCGGGCCGGCCTGTTCGAGGAGCAGGGAGCTGGCGCCGGCCCGCAGCGGGAAGACCACGAGGCCGCCGAGGCCGAAGGTGAAGCCGAGCGGCGGGCTCCCGGCGAACACGTCGTCCGGCCGGGGGCGCAGCACGTGCCGGGAGAAGGTGTCGGCGGTCGCCAGCACGTCCCGGTGGAAGTGCATGCACCCCTTCGGCCGACCCGTGGTGCCGGAGGTGAAGGCGATGAGGGCCACGTCGTCGGCGGCCGTGTCCACCGCCGGGTACGGGGTGCCGGGGGCCGGGCGGCGCAGCAGGTCGTCGGACGCGTCACCGCCGTACGTGGTGATGCGCAGGCCCGGGATCTCGGCCTTCGCCAGGTCGTCCACGGCCCGGACGTCGCACAGGGCGTGCCGGACCCGGGCGATCTCGCACATCGTGGCCAGCTCGTGCGGACGCTGCTGGGCCAGCACGGTGACCGCGACCGCGCCCGCCTTCAGCACCGCGAGCCAGCAGGCGGCGAGCCAGGGGCCGGTGGGGCCGCGCAGCAGCACGCGGTTGCCGGGCACCACACCGAGGTCGCCGGTGAGGACGTGCGCGATGCGGTCCACCCGGGCGCGCAGCTCGCCGTACGTCCAGGTGGGGCCGGCCGGGGTGTGGAAGGCGGGCCGGCCGGGGTCGGTGCCGCCGAGCAGCTCTTCCGCGCAGTTGAGCCGCTCCGGGTAGCACAGCTCCGGCAGGTCGAAGCACAGCTCGGGCCACTCGTCCGGCGGCGGGAGATGGTCGCGCGCGAAGGTGTCGACGTGGGCCGAGACGTGCATGGCGGTTCGCCCCCTATGCCGTGACAGGCGTCGAGACGGGCGTCCTGGTGCGCTCGCGGATCGAGCGTATCGTGTTGGTGACGGCAGTCAACTGTGCGCGATAACCTCGCCCGGAGACGGGGAGGGCCAACGGGACCCGCCCCGGAGGGAGGACCGGCAGTGCCCGCATTCTCACTCGAACCGGAACAGACCGCCTGGTGCGCCGAGCTGCGCGCCCTGGCCGCCGAACGGCTGCGTCCGCTCGCCGACAAGGGTGAACCGGGCCGGGTCAACCGGCCGCTCCTCGCCGAGCTGGGCCGGCTCGGGCTGCTCGCGCGGCTGTTCGCTTCCGGCGCGCTCGACCTGTGCCTGATGCGGGAGTCGCTGGCCCAGTCCTGTACCGAGGCCGAGACCGCCCTGGCCCTCCAGGGCCTCGGCGCCCACCCGGTGCACGCCCACGGCACCTCCGCCCAGCGGGAGCGCTGGCTGCCCCGGGTCACCGAGGGCGGGGCGGTGGCGGCGTTCGCGCTCAGCGAGCCGGGCGCCGGCTCCGACGCGGCGGCCCTCGCCCTCGCGGCCGAGCCCGACGGCGGCTCCGGCTGGCGGCTCACCGGCGCCAAGTGCTGGATCTCCAACGCCCCCGAGGCGGACTTCTACACCGTCTTCGCCCGCACCACCCCGGGCGCCGGGGCCCGCGGGGTGACCGCCTTCCTGGTCCCCGCCGACCGGCCGGGCCTCACCGGCTCGGCGCTGGAGATGATCTCGCCGCATCCCATCGGCGCCCTCGACTTCGACGCCGTGCCCGTCACCGCCGAGGACGTCCTCGGCGAGCCCGGCCGCGGCTTCGCCGTCGCCATGGGCACCCTCAACCTGTTCCGGCCCAGCGTCGGGGCCTTCGCGGTCGGCATGGCCCAGGCGGCGCTCGACGCCACCCTCGGCCACACCGCGGAACGGGAGGCGTTCGGCGGCCCGTTGATGCGCCTGCAGACGGTGTCCCACCAGGTCGCCGAGATGGCCCTGCGCACGGAGGCGGCCCGGTTGATGGTGTACGCGGCGGCGAGCGCCCACGACGCCGGCGCACCGGACGTCCCCGGGCGCGCCGCCATGGCGAAGCTGCTCGCCACCGAGACCGCGCAGTACGTCGTCGACACCGCCGTCCAGCTGCACGGCGCCCGTGCCCTGTGCCGCGGCCACCTCCTCGAACACCTCTACCGCGAGGTGCGCGCCCCGCGGATCTACGAGGGCGCGAGCGAGGTGCAGCGGGGCATCATCGCCAAGGAGCTGTACGCCACACGCACCCGGGAGGCCCGGTGACGACCGAGCGCGTCAACCCGCCCGAGCTGGCCCCGCCCACGGGCTTCTCGCACGCCGTCGTCGCCACCGGCTCCCGCGTGGTGTTCCTGGCGGGCCAGACGGCCCTCGACGGCGACGGCAAGGTCACCGGCGAGACCCTGCCCGAGCAGTTCGAGAAGGCGCTCACCAACCTCCTCGCCGCCCTGGCCGCGGCCGGCGGCACCCCCGCCGACCTCGCCCGCGTCACCGTCTACGCCACCGACGTCGCCGACTACCGCACGCACGCACGGCGACTGGGCCGCATCTGGCGGGAGCGGGCGGGCCGGGACTACCCGGCGATGGCGGTCGTGCAGGTCGTACGGCTGTGGGACGAGCGGGCGTTGGTGGAACTGGACGGGTTCGCGGTGCTGCCCTGAAGCCTCAGGCCGCCGCCGCGAGCCGCTCGTCCGGGACCCGGCGGGGCGGTACCACGCTGCCGTCCGGGTGCAGTTCGCCCGAGTCGTCGAAGACGATCGAGCCGTCGCACAGCAGGGCCCAGCCCTGTTCCGGACGGGCGGCCACGAGATGCGGGACACCGGCGTCGACGGCCGTGGACGAGATCTGGCAGGAGCACATGGCGCACCTCCACAGCGGGCGGGAAGGGGGCCGGCGGGATCGGCCGCGGCCCGGCATGCACCGACCATGCCTCCGCCGGGGGCGCGGGGGAACCGTCCGCGGAGAAGCGTGACAACACGCGGACAACTTCCGGACGGTCCGAAGACGCGCCACCGATGGGGTGACGGTCACGGCGGGCGGCCCGGCCGACCGGTACCAGTGGAGGCCCCCCACCCCACGGAACCGGGAGGCATCCCATGCCCCTACGCCACGCCCTCGCCACCGCCCTGGGAGCCGCGGCGCTGCTGTGTGCCGCCGTCGGCCCGGCCGCGGCCGACGCCGGCGAGAGCATCACGGTCGACCCCACCGGCACCGTCGCCGCCGACGGCACCGTCACCCTCTCCGGCACCTACCGCTGCACCGCCGGCACGGGGCCGGTCCTCGTCGGCTCCTCGGTCGGCCAGTCGGACCCCCGGGTCCAGCAGGGCGTCGGCGGCGGCGTCGCGCTGTGCGACGGCGCCGAGCACCGCTGGGAGAACTCGGGCAAGGTCGTGCCCGGCTCCGTCGAGGCGGGTCCGGCCCATGTCCAGGCCGCCCTCGTGGAGCTGCGCCCGTCGGGCATCGTGCCGCTGCCCTACTTCCACGCGGTGACGGAGCGGGACATCACCCTCGTCCAGGACTGACGCATCCGGCCGGCGGCCCGGCACCCCCGCGAGGTGCCGGGCCGTCGGGCGCGGGCCGCGGTCGTCAGGAGCGCTGCCAGCTGTGCGGGGCGTGGAAGGCGTGGGGGCGCCAGGAGGTGGTGCCGGGCGAGGAGGGCTCGGCGCCCTGCCCGGCCAGCGCGCTCCGGCTGAGCAGCAGCACCGTCAGGGCGGCCAGCTCCTCGTCGGTGGCCTCGCCCCGCTCGACGCGGATCGGGGGAGTGGGAGAAACAGCGGACGTGGGGGACGTGGGGGATGCGAGGGACATGGGGACCTCCGTCACTGAGGGGGATTGCCGTGCTTGCGCACGGGGCGCTCGGCGTGCTTGGTGCGCAGCATCGCCAGCGCGCCGATGAGGACGCGGCGGGTCTCGGCGGGGTCGATGACGTCGTCCACCAGGCCGCGCTCGGCCGCGTAGTACGGGTGCATCAGCTCGGCCTTGTACGCCTTGACCAGCTCGGCGCGTTCGGCCTCGGGATCGTCCGCCTCGGCGATCTGGCGGCGGAAGATGACGTTGGCCGCGCCCTCGGCGCCCATCACGGCGATCTCGTTGGTGGGCCAGGCGTAGGTGAGGTCGGCGCCGATCGACTGGGAGTCCATGACGATGTAGGCGCCGCCGTACGCCTTGCGCAGGATCAGCGAGATCCGGGGCACGGTCGCGTCGCAGTAGGCGTAGAGGAGCTTCGCGCCGTGGCGGATGATGCCGCCGTGCTCCTGGCCCACGCCCGGCAGGAAGCCGGGCACGTCCAGCAGGGTGACGATCGGGATGCTGAACGCGTCGCACATCTGCACGAAGCGGGCCGCCTTCTCCGACGCCTCGATGTCCAGCACGCCCGCCAGGGTCTGGGGCTGGTTGGCGACGATCCCGACGACCTGGCCGTCCAGCCGGGCCAGCGCGCAGATGACGTTGCGTGCCCAGCGCTGGTGGACCTCCAGGTACTCGCCGTCGTCGACGATCTCCTCGATCACCCGGGTCATGTCGTACGGCCGGTTCCCGTCGGCCGGCACCAGGTCGGCCAGCGTCTCGCAGCGGCGGTCGGCGGGGTCGTCGCAGGGCACGGCGGGCGGGTTCTCGCGGTTGTTGCGGGGCAGCAGCGACAGGAGGTAGCGCACCTCCTCCAGGCAGGTCTCCTCGTCGTCGTACGCGAAGTGGCACACGCCCGAGGTCTCCGCGTGGACGTCGGCGCCGCCCAGGCCGTTCTGGGTGATCTCCTCGCCGGTGACCGCCTTGACCACGTCCGGGCCGGTGATGAACATCTGCGAGGTCTCGCGGACCATGAACACGAAGTCGGTGAGCGCCGGGCTGTAGGCCGCGCCGCCGGCGCACGGACCCAGCATCACGGAGATCTGCGGAATGACACCCGAGGCCGCCGTGTTGCGCCGGAAGATGCCACCGTAGCCCGCGAGGGCGGTGACGCCCTCCTGGATCCGTGCACCCGCGCCGTCGTTCAGGGAGACCAGGGGCGCCCCGGCCGCGATGGCCATGTCCATGATCTTGTGGATCTTGGCGGCGTGGGCCTCGCCCAGCGCGCCGCCGAAGATCCGGAAGTCATGGGCGTAGACGAAGACGGTACGGCCCTCGACCGTGCCCCAGCCGGTGACGACACCGTCGGTGTACGGCTTCTTCGCCTCCAGGCCGAACCCGGTCGCCCGGTGCCGGCGCAGCGACTCGACCTCCTGGAACGAGCCCTCGTCGAGGAGCAGGCCGATCCGTTCGCGCACGGTGAGCTTGCCCTTGGCCTTCTGGGCGGCGGTCGCCCTCTCGCTCGGGCCGGCGAGCACCCGCTCACGTATGCCGGCCAGTTCCTCGACCTGGGACCTCATGTCTCCCCCTGCTTCCCTGAAGTGACGGATTACCGGTCGCCGAGCCGGCGCAGCGCGCTCGCCTGGAGCACGGCGAACGCCCCCACGACGGCCGCCTGGAGCACGGTCCACACCGTGCCGACGGTGTTCGGGCCGAACCACCCGAAGACGGCGGTTGCGACCGAGGCGACCGCCCACAGCGTGTTGGCCTCGACGACCGCCTTGGTGGCGGTCCTGCCCGGCACCGGCCGGCGCGCCAGCAGGGCCACGAGGGCGCCGTACACGGTGAGGAACACGCCGATGCCGCGCAGGAGTCCGGTGCCGAGTCCGAGCAGGTCACCCACCGGTCCAGCGGCGAGGAGATAGATCAGGCCGTTGGCGGCGGTGACGGCCGCGTCCAGCGCGAGGAAGGTCCGTAACGGGCGGGCCGCGGCGGAGCGGGTGAGCGTATGCCGCGCCGCGTGCGCCGGGGTCTGGCTCGTGGTCATGGGGCCTCCGAAAGTAGGGAAGTCTGGTTCCACTTGCCCGAAGAGCGTGCCAAGGCGGGCTGACCGGCGGCTGACGGAGCGCTTACGCGGCGCGGTGGCGGGCCGCCCGGCACCCGGCCACCGGCCCGCCCGGGCCTCACACCGGCTGCAGGCGCATGTCGCCGGTCAGGGCGGGGTCGTGGGAGAGGATCGCGTGCTCGACCCGGCGCAGCGCGGGGGAGGGCTGTATCCCCAGCTCGTCGTCGAGGTGGCGGCGCATCCGGCGGAACACGTCCAGGGCGTCGGCCTGCCGGCCCGAACCGTACAGGGCGATCATCAGCTGCTCGCAGAACCGTTCCCGCAAGGGGTGGTTGGTGTGCGCCTCGGCCAGTTCGGCGAGCACCGCCGCATGGCGGCCCAGCCGCAGCTCGGCGTCGAAGCGCAGCTCCATGGCGCGCATCCGGTACTCCTCGTAGCGGGCGGCCGCGAGCTGGCACAGCGTCCCGGCGGTGAAGCCGCCGAAGACCGGACCGCGCCACATGCCCAGCGCGTCGCCCAGCAGCCGCGCGGTGCGGGCCGCGTCGTCCGGCGCCGCGGCCTCGGCCAGCCGCACCGCCCTGATGAACTCGGCCGCGTCCAGCTCGCCCTCGCCGACGCCGAGCCGGTAGCCGGAGGGGTGCATCGTCACCCGGGAGGCCGGACGGTCCGGCTCCAGGTCACGGAGTCTGCGGCGCAGCCGGCTGACGTGGGCCTGGAGCGCGTTGGCCTGGTTGTCGGGGACGGAGTCCCCCCACATCTCCTCCGCCAGGCTCTCCCCGGACACCGGCTGCCCCTCGCTGACCAGCAGCGTCTGCACCAGAGTGCGCTGCAGGTCGCCGGAGACGTCCGCCGGGCCGTGGACGGTGAGTATCTGCAGTGCCCCGAGTACGGAGAACCTCAGCATGCCTTCTCCCCCTTGAACGAAAATTCCTGGCGAAGATGTTTCTTTCCGGGCTCTTTCCGGGCTCGTGCCACGGTGAAAAGCAGGGGCCGAACGCGCCGCGCCCCGGCGGGCGCCTGATTTCTCATCGGCCCGCCGGGGCGGTTGCTCCGCCGGGACGGGGGCGGCCGGCGGCTCCTGGGACATCCGGTCCCGCGGCGTCTTCAGCGCGGCACCGGATGGAAAGAATTCGTACGCGAGTGTACTTCCGACCGTGGCGGAGAGGGCAGGATTCGAACCTGCGCAGGCCGTCGCCGGCCCGACCTAGAGGCGTGCTCAAGGTCCCCGATCAGCCACTCCGGGCACCTCTCCTCGCTTCCGGCCCGGTTTCCCGTGCCGTTCACGGAAACAACAGTCGCAGCATCCGCTGACGGAATGCTGACACGCTTCTGACGCAGGCAATGAATTCCTTGTGGCCCTTTTCTCGGGCAACCTCTCGGTGCTGTACTCCCTTCGATGGAAAACGCTCCCGAAAGGGGTAAGGGAATGACCGCGACCACCACCGAAGCCATCACCGACAACCCGGTTCTCGACGCCATACGCAGCCACACGGATGCCGAGAACCCGAGTTCCTTCCTGGCGCTCAACAGCGGAAACAGTACGTTCACCGTCCCGGGCGCGGACGGTGTCGTCGTCTACCGCCGCACCGGCCGCTGGGCCGTGCAGTTCGGTGGCCCCTTCGCCGCCGGACAGGACTACGCCACCCTCCTCGAGGGCTTCCGGCAGTACGCCCGCGACGAGGGCCTGAGCCTCGTCGGCGTGCAACTCCAGCGCTCCGACGCCGAGCGCTACGCCGCCGCCGGCTTCACCGTCAACCAGGTCGGCGCCTCCTGGGCGGTGGGCCTGCCCGAGTTCACGCTGCGCGGCACCAAGTTCATGCAGCTGCGCAACAAGATCTCCCGCGCCCACCGCAACGGCCTCACGATCAAGGAGGTCGACGCGGCCGACGTCCAGGACGCCATCGCCACCATCGACCAGGCCTGGCTCGGCTCCAAGGGCGGCGCCCAGCAACTGGAGTTCCTCGTCGGCCAGATCGGCGGCCCGGTCCAGGAGCACCGCCGCCTGTTCGTCGGCACCATCGACGGCGCCCCGGTCGCGTACATCTCGTACTCGCCGGTCTACGGCAGCCGGGCCGGCTGGATGCACGACCTGAGCCGGCGTATCCCGGAGGGCTCGCCGGGCCTCATGGAGGCCATCAACGCGCACGCCATCGAGGTGTTCCGGGCCGAGGGGGTCCAGTGGCTGCACTTCGGGTTCACGCCCTTCACCGGGCTGGACGCGAGCCACGAACTCGACGGCCACAGCCCCGCGTTCCAGTGGCTGATGCACGCCCTGTGGGCCGAGGGCGCGGCCCTGTACCCGGCGCAGACGCAGCTGTCGTACAAGCAGAAGTGGGCTCCCGACGTGCTGATCCCGGAGTACGTGGCCTTCGACGGCCCGCAGGCCTCGCTGCCTGGCTTCGCGCACGTCTTCCGCGCCTGCAACGCCTTCTGACGGCACCGGCAGCCCGCCGAACCACCGCACACCCGAACCGAACATCCGCACCGAACACCCGCACCGGAAGGAGCGAGCAGACATGAGCCAGTCCACCGAGGAACTCCAGCACGCCATGGTCGAGCAGCTGATGGCGGTCATCGGGGCCCCCGACGACGAGGTGGTGGCCGAGGCCGCCGACTCGGTCGTCCGCGCCCTCGACGAGCGGCTGCGCGCCGGGGCGGCCGGCTGAGCCCCGCGCCGCACACCCGGTCAGACCGGTATCAGTGCCACATCAGCGCTCCACGGAACGCTGGACACACGTTCGCCCGGCGGTCCGGGCCCGGGAGCACCGCACTGTGCTCCCGTCGCCCGGGTCCGCCGGACGGACTCCAGGCCCTGTCCCGCGGCGGTGACCGCGCGGGAGCTGAAGTCGACTCGCGGCGCCCGCAGGTCCGTGGGGCAGCGGTGCCGCCGCCCGATCCGGGCACTTCTCCCAAGGAGAGCAACGCATGCAGCGTCCGCACACACAAGAGGCCGGGGCCGCACTGGCCGCCGGTGGAGGCGCCGGCGCCGGGCAGCGCACCGGTGCCTCGGCGACCTTCTCCGAACTACTCAAACGGGTCAAGGCCGAGGGCCTGCTCGACCTCGACCCCCGGTACTACGTGGGCAAACTGGCCCTCAACACCGCCCTGCTGCTGATCGGGTTCGCCGCCTTCTTCGAGCTGGGCGACTCCTGGTGGCAGCTGCTGACGGCCCTGTGGATGGGGCTGTGCGGCGGCCAGTCGGCGTTCATGTGGCACGACGCCGGCCACAAGGCGATGTTCCGCAGCAAGAAGGCCGCCTCGGCGGTCGGCTACATACACGCCAACCTGGTCAACGGGGTCAGCTACGGCTGGTGGGTCAACCACCACAACCGCCACCACAGCAACCCCAACCACCTGGACATGGACCCGGACATCGGCCGGCGCACCGCCATCTTCGACATCAAGCAGTACCCCACGCGCAAGGGCACCCAGAAGTTCGTCGTGCGCTACCAGAGCGTGCTGTTCTTCGTGCTGCTGGTGCTCGAGGGCTTCAAGATGCTGAAGACCGCGGTCCTGTCGATCGTCCAGGGCAAGACGAAGCGGCCCGTGCTGGAGACCTTCCTCATCGTGCTGCGCGCCGCCGTCTACCTCGGCCTCGTCTTCACCGTGCTCTCCCCGGCCCTGGCCGTCGCCTTCATCCTGGTCCAGCACGCCGCCCTGGGCGTGTACTTCGGGATGATCTTCGCCCCGAACCACAAGGGCATGGACGTCCGCGACGGCGACGAGGAGACCCTGGACTGGCTGGAGCGCCAGGTCCTCACCTCCCGCAACATCCGGCCCAGCCTGCTGATCGACTTCCTCTACGGCGGCCTCAACTACCAGGTGGAACACCACCTGTTCCCGGCCATGCCGCAGAAGAGCCTGCCGCGCGCCCGGGAGCTGACCCGCGAGTACTGCGCCGAGCGCGGGGTCCCGTACCACGAGGTCGGGTTCTGGGCCTCGTACCGCGAGGTCGCCTCCTTCCTGCACGAGGTCAGCGCGCCGGTCCGGCGCGGAGACGTGGAGGAGCAGATCCGGCGCCGGGCCATGGAAGCCGCCTGAGGCCGGGCCGTCCCCGCACCACCTTCCCCACACCCCCCACAGC
>NZ_JAJSZC010000244.1:0-12294 GCF_036815105.1 Streptomyces sp. IBSBF 3136 | reverse complement strand
CCCGGCGTCCGCGCGACCGGGAGGTGCGGCCGCGGCCACCCCTTGAACGCGGCGGCAGCGGCGCACAACGGCCCTCAGGGCCGACCCGGCGTCCGCGCGACCGGGAGGTGCGGCCGCGGCCACCCCTTGAACGCGGCGGTGCCGGCGTGCAGCGGCGTTCAGGGCCGGCCCGGTGTCTGCGGGACCGGGGGGTGCGGCTGCGGCCGGCCGCCCCGGGCCCGCAGTTCCTCGTTGATGCGCTGGGCCTCTTCGAGCTGGTCCTCGAGGATGACGATGCGGCAGGCCGCCTCGACGGGAGTGCCCTGATCGACGAGCTCACGGGCGCGGGCGGCGATACGCAACTGATAGCGGGAGTAACGGCGGTGGCCACCCTCGGAACGCAACGGGGTGATCAGACGGTGCTCGCCCAGGGCGCGGAGGAAGGCGGGGGTGGTGCCGAGCATCTCGGCAGCCCGGCCCATGGTGTAGGCGGGATAATCATCGTCATCGAGACTGTCGACAAGACGGGTACTGCGAGGGGGCATAGACCTCTTCTTCCCTGGGGGCACGTCGGGGGGCCCGGCACGCCGTACAGGCGCACCGGGCCCCGAGCTTTCAACACCATCTACCGGCCAACCATGCCGGCCTTCTGTGTCCGCATACTCCGCCCGCCAGAGCGGACGTGCGGGGATCGCGACTGCGTGACCGGGGACCACCTTCCAATCCGGGGTCTTGCCGTACCCGGGCCGACGATTCCCACGCCCGGGCGATCCTGATGGCGTTCTCGCTCCTTTACCTCGGCTACACGGTTGCACTACGTCAAACACCGCGGGCACCGCACACGAACCACTCTCCCGGTCCGCGTCCAAGTCCGCGTCCTGCATGATCGTCCCGCACGGCAGTTCATGTCTGCCGCGCCCACCACGACTTCCTGAATACAACAGAAACACTAACCCCGCCCACGGCCGATGTCTACTACGACCACGACAGATTTCCTCCACCCCGACGAGAGGCCGGCAAGCCTGCCGCGACCCGGGGCCGGGGCTCGGCGTCGGATGACGTGACTGGGGGCTCATCGCCGGACAGGAACCCGTGCCGGAGGCTGCCGGCGGCTGCCGAGGGGCTCGCCGCCGGACGACCGCACGTGACGCCCGGGCCTGCCGGCATCGAGGCGCCAAGGCGCGGCAGCAGCCGGCCCGGGGGGGCCGTACACATGACGTACCGACACCACCCAACCGACGTGCCAGGGGCCTTCTATCGCCCCCATGCCGGGCCGGTGACCTGGCCGCGCTGGCTGCGGCCCTCACCCGCGGCTACCGGATCGAGTTGGTGCAGTGGCCATGAGCGCTCCGGCCGGCGCATTACACACGCTTCGCCTCGCGACAGGGACAGCACAGCCCCAGGCGGCATCCCGCCCACCCAGGTCATCACGATCGCTCCATGCAGCACTCGCCGGACAGCTGCTCACACCGGCGCGGTAGCCGGCGACTCGAGCAGGCAGCCGGCAGCAGAGCACCTCTCTTCCCCCACGGACGGCACCGACCCGCCCCCGGGTTCACTGCCGGTCCGTCACGGTGCCCGCTTCAACCGCCCCAGATCAGCACACGCACTCGACCTGAGACTGACACAGGCCGCCGTCCACGGGCATCCCGTGCCAGCACTCGACACCGGCATCACCGCGCTGGTCACTCCCCGCGGCAAAGGCATCCACCACCTCCTGCCGGCCACCCCGACCACCCAGACCATCCACGGCACCAACCCGCCGCCCTAAGACGTCGTTTCTTATGGCGTGCTCGTTCGTTGAACCGTGCATGACGGATCTGGTTGAGCGATTGGTGCCTGACGAGTTATGGGTGCTGTTCCGGCGGGTGGTGCCGCCAACGGAGGTGAGACGCCCACAGGGTGGTGGTCGGCGACGGGCCGGGGATCGCGAGACCTTGGCGGCGATCATTTTCGTGGCCACGTCGGGCTGCACATGGCGGCAGCTGCCGCCGGTGTTCGGCCCTGCCTGGCCCACCGTCTATCGGCGCTTCGCTCAGTGGAGCCGGGATCGGGTCTGGGCCAGGCTCCACCAGGTCGTCCTGGACGAGCTCGGTGCCAGAGGCGATCTGGACTGGTCGCGGTGTGCGATCGACTCCGTCAGCGTGCGGGCGGCAAAAGGGGGCCACTGACCGGACCGAATCCGACCGACCGCGGCAAGCCGGGATCGAAAATCCACCTGATCACAAACCGGAATGGACTGCCATTGTCGCTGGGCATCTCCGGCGCCAACATGCACGACAGTCTCGGTCTGAAGCCGCTGGTCCGCGGGATCCCGCCCATCCGTTCCCATCGCGGTCCGCGTCGCCGGCGTCCCGCCAAGCTCCATGCCGACAAGGGATACGACTACGACCACCTGCGGCGATGGCTGCGCAAGAGGGGCATCCGCCACCGGATCGCTCGCAAAGGCATCGAGTCCTCGACACGCCTGGGCCGTCATAGCTGGGTCGTCGAGAGAACCGTGTCCTGGCTCGCCGGATGCCGACGCCTGCACCGCCGCTACGAGCGCAAGGCCGAGCACTTCCTCGCTTTCGTCGGCATAGCTGCCGCCCTCATCGGCTATCGCCGACTCAGCAGCTGAGCGGGCCCAAGCCTGCTCTGTCGATGGCAGCCCGTAAGGTGCGCGCAACGTCTCCAAGGAGGAGGGTCCGTGGGATTTTCGGGTCACCTGGTCTTTGCCCGTAGCAAGCGTCCGTTGCTGGAAGCACCCGTGTTCAACAGCATCAGCCAGGAGCTGAAGGACACCGTGCATGCGTGGTGGCCGCGACCGGGTGGTTGGCAAACCCTCCAGTTCGATCATGGACTATGGGAGGACGGCTACCTGTCCGCCCTGGTCGGATGGACCGGCGCACCGGCCTGCGTCGCAGACGTCTCTGATAGCGACATCGCCTTCGTGAGCGGCCTGGGAACCAACGGGCAGCATTGGCAGGCGTGGCTCAACCTGGATAACGCTGCGGCACTCCTCACCGAGGAACCAGAGGACCTGGACGACGCGAGCCTGTGGGTGGGCACACCCGCGTTCAACGAGGCGGTGAGGCACAAACGCGCGGAGCTCGACGTGAATGTTCCAGCCGACGCTGAAGGCGCCATCGTTTGGGCTGCAGCGGCTGGCATCCCAGCCACAGCGCAGCAGCCCCGGATCGAAGAGCTACTGCGCTCGCGGGAGACCTTTGCGGAAGACCTATTCAGCGCGCTGCTGGACGAGTTGGGCTTTCCCCAGGCCGCCCAGCCCTCACCGGAGCCATAAGAAACGGCGTCTAAGCCCTGTCCGCCGAAAGTGGCTGGTTGTGACTGTGTGGCTCGTGCTTCTATGCCGGAGTGAACATCGAAAGCTCCGCAGTGCCTGATCAGAGGCCGAGCCGTTGGATCCGGCAGAGGGCTGATGGTGACGTTGAGGAGTGCGTGCGGATCCTCGCGGAGGTCCATGCGCGCGACGGCTATCCGGTGAACTGGCCCGATCAGCCGGGCGAGTGGCTCTCACGCGGTCCCCTGCTGGGCTCCTGGGTCGCCGAACTCGAAGGCGGCCTGGTGGGGCATGTCAGTTTGTCGCAAGGCGGCGAAGACGATCTGGCCCCGATGTTGTGGAGCGAGCGGAACGGGACGACGGGAGGTATGACCGCCGTGGTCAGCAGGTTGTTCGTCGCGCCGCGTGCAAGGGGACACCGGATCGGTGCACTGCTGATCGGCCGAGCAGTGGAGGAAGCGCGGCGTCGTGGCCTGCACCCGGTGCTCGACGTCGTCGCATCCGACACCGCGGCGGCAGCCCTGTATGAGCGGCTGGGCTGGGAACTGATGGCCATAGTCGAGCAGCAGTGGAGTCCGCACCAAACCGTCGCCGTCCGCTGTTACACGGCACCATCATGGCGCGGCCGGACATAGCCACTCCTTGACGGCCGCGACGAGGACGGTCACCTCCAAGGGACCGTGCCGCTGCGGGTGAGGAGCGGCACGGCCTCACACGTAGACGAGTGTGAAGCGCTGAGAGGCAGACCCGTCGCAGGCATCGCCCTCGATCCTGGCACCGTCGCTGACGCCCGTCACGGTCCAGCGGAGCCCCACGGACAACGACCTGAACCCGAAGCCCGACTGACCGTTCTCGGCGAAGTACGTGAACCGCTGATGAAAGGAACCCTCCCTGCACTCCTGCTGGATAATCGGCCAGGTGATCCCGTTACCCCCGGACGCGCCATAAATGGTCAGGCACTTGTCCACGAACGTCCTGATCTCGTGGGTCGGGTTCGCGACGCCATCGTTCATGCTCTTGAAACGCTGAGCGGGAAGATTCTGGCACCGGTTCTGTTCAAGCGAAGCGCCGTCGCTGGTGCTCTGGTTCCTGATGGTCAGGCACTTGCCCGTGGACGTCTTGATCTGAACGAGATGATAGGCCGGGGACGCCTGCGCGGGCCGAGCAACTCCGATCACGCAGGCAAGGACTGCCGCTGCGCTGGCTACGGCTTCTGTCGGCCGTCGCAGGAACCTCATCATGGTGCCGATCACGTGGCCTCTTCTCCTTCGTGGGGGCGCGCCAGCTCGCACACTCGCCGATGGGCGGTGCCGCTAAGACTTCCCCGTGCAAAGCGTGAGGAAAGGGCAGACCACGCGGTGTGGCCGATACCCAGCGCACCTGCCACCCCTGCGGGTGACTGGACTGATCGGATCCGGCCACGCACCCACATCATTCGCGGAACACGCGGTCCCTCCAGGTGGGCGACAGGAGGACTGCAGAACGACGTCGACCGCGTGCCATGCGCTTCCACTCGGGACCATCCCCACGGACGCGGGGAATACGTCCTGCGCCAGGACGCGGAGGTGGTCGCACTGGGACCATCCCTTCGGGCGCGGGGAGCAGCTCGTTCGTGTTGTCGAAGGGCCATCCCCACGGGCGCGGGGAGCGGGACGTGGACCCGGCTATCGGAAACATCATCGCGGGATCATCCCTGCGGATGCAGGGAGCAGGGCCGTTCGCCCGGCATCCACGGGTAGACGTAGGGACCAATCCCGCAAGGCAAGGAGTACTTCGCAGCGAGGCGATCGCGCCGGCCGCGGGTCCGTCCCTCCCTACCCGCAGGCGCGGGGACCACTCCACCTGCCGTCATGGCAGGTTCCGTACGTATGTCTCAGCTTCGCGGCTGGGAGGTCCATCCCCTGATCTCGTCCGCGACCTCGCGAACGTCAAGCCCGTCCCGTGCGATCCGCTCGGCCAGGTCCGCCGCCTGCTTGTGATCCACCGTCACCATCGCGCCGGACGCCGACAGATACGCGGCCGCAACGATCGCACCGAACAGCTCGTTGGCGTACTCCAGTGCGGGCACGCGGATCAGCTGGTGCATGAGCGCGGCCGCACGGTGGTGGACCTGCGCGTACACCGGCCGGTCCATCACCTTGTCGGCGTGCCGGGCCACCGCGGCCTGAAGCGTGCCGAAGTCCTGGACGTCCGGGTCACCGGGGACGCTGCGGTGCGCGAGATCCAGCAGCCAGGCACGGTCGATGTGCAGGATCACGCAGCCCGCCCGCGCGTCTCGTCCTTCGCCTCCGGGGCCGGGTGGCCGAACCGCTCGGCGAAGTGCGGGCCCCACTCCTGCGCGAAGTGCTCGGCCGCACCGAGGAACCGGTGCCGCACGTCGTTACCCTCGTCAGCCAGCACCCGACGGGCGTACTCGGACACATCCATGCCGGCGGCCGCCGCCCGCTCCGCAATCACGTCGTACTCGTCCTGATCCACACGGACATTAATCTGCTTCTTTCCCATACCCACCAGCGTAGCTGCCCGTACACCCCGCTACAGCCGATTCAACTCAACCTCGTAACGACAACGTTCAGCACCGAGGGACAGTCACACCACTCAGGGACCGTCCCCGCGGGCGCGGTAGCACGGACGCGACCTCCCCAAGGCCCTCAATCCGTGCTGGGGACCATCCCCGCGGGCGCGGGGAGCACGCGGGCGGCCAGGTGCGGATCAGCTCCTTCATGGGACCATCCCCGCAGGCGCGGGGAGCACCCGGGCGGCGCTTCACCGCGGCATTGAACGCGGGCACATCCCCGCGGGCGCGGGGAGCAGGATAGGCCTGGGGCTCCGAGCGGCCCTTGCCGTCAGCGCCGGCGGAGCTTCTCGGACCAGTTCCGGAGTTGGTTCTCTAGGACCAGGTTGTCACCGCGGGCCACCGTCTGCAGCAGCTGGGCACACACGGTCGCTTCGGCGGCGAGGCCGGCCTGGCTGCCCAGGATCGGAAAGACATACCGGACGCGGGCCGCGGCGTCCGGCTGAAGGAGCGTGTAGGCGTAGAGCGTGGCGGCGTCGACCCCTTCCGGCGCGCGGCCCCAGCCCTCCCAGTCCAAGAGTCGCAGGGGCTCGGTGAGGTTTGCCCAGTGCACGTCGGAGTGGGCGGTGGTCCAGCAGGTGACGGCGGGCGCCGGGATTCCTACGAACTGGGGGATCGCCCGGTCCATGTACTGCTGGCGTACGGCGACCCGCCGCGGCACGAGACTGGCTGCTGCGGACGGCGCGGGCGGCCGACCGGTCGGCGCAACTGACCCGCGGCGCCACTCGCGGCGCCCGGGCGCTGGTGCCTGCCGCGCTGGCCCACGCACTTGATGCCGCGGGCCGGCCGCAGGCCGTCGAAGCGGGGGAAGTCGTCGGAGACATGACACCGCCGGGACGCCAAGCACGGACGCTGACCGTGCTGGCCCGGGTCCACTTACGCACTGGTGCCGCCGAGCACGCCACATGGCTGGCCGAACAGGCGGAGGTGGCCGCTCACTTGGTCACGCGCCCGCTCGAGCTCGCCCGGTCGCTGGTCGCATTGGCGCGGGCACTGGTCGACACCGGGTACGGCGAGCGGGCCGGACAGGCCGCCGGCGCCGTCGTCCGGCTCACGGCCGTCATGACTGATCCGGCGGGCGAGCACGAGGAGCAGATTTCGGAATTCGCTGAGGTGGGGTGGTGGCTCGCCTGCGGGGCGATGGCCGAACAGGCCGGGCTGGTGATCGCCAACGCCGAGGCGGTGGCAAGCCGCATCGCGGACCCGGTGGGACAGGCCGAGGCACTCGTCGCCCTCGTGCACGTGCTGAGTGCGGCCGGGCTGTCCGGCCAGGCGGCGGACGTAGCCGACCAGGTGGTCGGACAGGCATGCGTGTTCTCCCGTGCCGCCCGGCAGATTCACCACGTGCAGGGCCAGTTGTTGACGGAGATGGCGTGCGCCCTCAGCGCAGCCGGCCAGCCGGCACGGGCCCGGGATGTCGCCGCCTTGATCAGCCACTTCCCTAGCCGCCGGACGGCTCTCGCCCAGCTCGAGAGGGCGCCCCGCGGCCCCGAAGCAGCCTCAGCCAGCCCCCCCCGGAGGCAGCGCTCGCCGGGAGCGCTCCCGAGACCCGGCGGGCGGCGGGCCAGGCGTACGGTGTGGCGGTGCGGGGCGAGTACGGGCGGGGCGCCGAGCTCGTGGCCGGTCTCCTGGCGACCGGCCGGCTCACCGCCGCCGTCCCCGCGCTCGCTCCGGTCGACCGCGAGGCTGTCCGTGTGGCTGCCGATGACCTGCTCGCCAGCGTCGACCGGGTCCTCGCGTGAGTGGTCACCCGTCTGCCCCAGCCTGTAGGTCATGCCCTGAGTGATGTGTGGCTCACCTACTGAAGACATGCCTCGACCGATCGCTCCCTGGTCTGCGTGCAGCGGTCCCGTCGCGCCATGGGACCGCTGCGCGCGTGCCGGGGAGCGGTCAGTCAAGTGGGAACCAGTAGTCCAGCGGCGAGATGAGCCCGTGCTGGTGGAGGTAGTAGGCCAGCATGTGGCTCACCGGTACTTGGAGTGCGGCCGCAGCGACAGCGAACCACCAGGCGAGGTTCCACTCGCGGAGCCTGCGCGTGAAGCGCTGTCCGGGAAGGGACGGGGGGTAGGGCGGAAGAGGCGGCGGGGCCGGCCTCGCCGTCACCGGCGACGCCGCCCCGTCCGCCAACGCCTCGGCGGTCAGGGCGAGTACGACGGTCGAGCCAGCGGGGACGGCCCCGGCCGGTACGACAACGATCAGTACGGTCGGGACGGATGCCGAGGACGCTTGGCGGGCGGCCGGTTCGGCCTCGGGTGCGAGGTGCACGGGTACGTCGGGCATAGCGGTCTCCTGCAAGATCAGCCAGCAGCGGACTGCAGCCGGCGGAAGGCCAAGGAGGCCGTTTACAAGGGGTTTCCATCGATCGGCTCACCGTCCCGTGCGCTGACGACTAGGCTGGTCAGCCACGAGTTTGAGGACTTTTCCGACGATCTCGAACCTTGCAAGCCGTACGCGGTGAAAGGACCGGCGATGGGGCACGCGGAGCGGTTACGGGCGGAGCTAGACGCCCTCTACAAGGCGGCGGGCTCGCCGACGTTGGCCAGCATGGCGAGCCTGGGCGCGAGGCAGCTGCCGCCCGTCAAAGTCTCCCTCTCGTCCATCGCCGGGTGGCTGAAGGGGCCGGCCGTGCCAAGCGCTGGCGCGTACACCCGCTACTTCCTGGCGCTCGTGCACGACCTCCAGAGCAACGCCAAGGAGGCCGAGTCGGACTACGCCCCGCAGTCCCCGCAGTACTGGGAGACGCTGCTGGTTCAGGCACGGAAGGAACGCAACGCCGCGCGTGGCGGACGCCCTCCGAGCGCTCCGGCCAATCACGTGCTGGCACCAGCCCCGATGACGCTGCCGCAGGCCCCGGCAGTGTTCACCGGCCGAGCGGACGAAATCAACCAGGTGTTGGAGTGGTTGCAGCCCCAGGACGGCGCCGGTGAGCAGAGCGAGGAGGCGGCGGCCATTGTGGTGTCGTCCGTTTCCGGCATGGGCGGCGTCGGCAAGACGGCGCTGGCCTTGCACGCGGCCCATCAGGCCCGGGCCCGGGGCTGGTTCCCGGGCGGGACCCTTTTCGCGGACCTGCGCGGGTACGGCGACGAACCGGTTGGCGCCGCCGAGACGGCCGATCAGATGCTGCGTGCCCTGGGGGTGAAGACCAGGAACCTGCCGCCCACGCCTGACGGGAAGATCGACGCCTGGCGGCAGAAGCTGGCGGAGCTCGCGGCACAGGACCGGCCGCTGCTGGTGGTCCTGGACAACGTGCGCGACCCCGCGCAGGCCGGCGCTCTGCTGCCCGGCACGCCCCACCGGGCCCTGCTCACCTCGCGGCACCGGCTCTCGGCGATACCCATGCGCCTGATCGAACTCAAGCCGCTGAGCGCCGCGGACGCCGTAGCGTTGCTGGACCGGGCCCTGCGCGCCGGCGGCACGGGAGACGACCGCGTCACCACCCAGCCCGAAGCGGCGCTGGAGATCGTGCAGCTGTGCGGCTTCCTGCCGCTTGCCCTACGGATCATCGGCGCACTGCTACGGGACGAGCCGGCCCGGCCGCTGGCGGCCCAGGCCAGGGAACTGGCGGACGAACGGATGCGCCTGGACGCGCTGGACTACGGCAGCGCGGATGCGAATGGGCAGCCGCTAGCCATTCGGGCCTCGTTCGAGCTGTCGTACCGGCACCTCGACCAGGATGCGCCGCGCGCATTCCGGCTGCTGGGCGCGGCTCCTGGGTCGGACTTGTCCACCGCTTCGGCAGCCAAGCTGTTCGACCGGGGCCTGACGCAGGCCCGGCGGCTCCTGGCCGGCCTGGCCCGAGCCCACTTGGTCGAGCAGACGGCGCCGGGTGGGGCCGACCAGGAGGCTGCATACGGCGAACGCTGGTCCATGCACGACCTCGTACGGCTCTTTGCGGACGAGCGCGGGCGCGACCTTGCCGCGAAAGACGGCCGGGACGCGGCGGTGGCGCGCCTTCTCGACCACTACCTCGCTATCGCTCAGGCCGCCGACACCCACCTGCAGACGACGCCAGGCTGGCCCCTCCCGGATGACTTCACCGACCGCGGTCAGGCGTTGGAGTGGCTGGAGGCCGAACGGGGCAATCTCGTCTCCGCCGCCACGGCAGCCCCTGCACATCACGCCGCGGCAACAGGACTGGCACTGGCTCTTGGTACGTTCTTCGACCTGCGCCGCCATACCAACGACTGGATCAATCTCAGCACTGCCGCCGTTGCCATCTGCCGTGAGGCCGACGACCGTCACAACGAGAGGGCAGCGCTCGACGGTCTAGGGCGTGCCCTGATCCGTGCAGGCAGGTTCAAGGAAGCTGTCGACGTCTTCTCAGTGATTCTCGATCTCTGCCGTGAGGCCGGAGACCGCCACGTAGAAGCCATAACGTTGAGTAATCTCGGACAGGCTCTGGCATTCCTGGAGAAATTCGTGGATGCCGCGAAGGTCCTCACCGACGCCGCTGCTCTTTTCGCGGAAGTAGGAGACAGTCTGGGCGGGGCCAGGGTAATGGGGATCTTAGGGCCAATCCAGACTACGTTGGGCGCACCCGAGCAAAGTATCGACTATTTGACCGAGGCCGTTGCCTACTGGAGAGAGATAGGAGACCGCCACGCCGAGGGCGTAACGTTGGTCAACCTCGGAATGGCGCTGGTCGGCGCGCGCAAGTTCGAGGAGGGAGTCAAGGCCCACACTGATGCAGTTGCCCTCTTCCGTGAGCACGACGACCTCCATGGGGAGGCAGATGCTCTGAACAACCGCGGGGCCGCATGGCTCGCGATGCGGGAATTCGACAAGGCTGCCGACGCTTTTCTTGACGCTGCTCGCCTCTCCAAAAAGATTGGATATATTAAATGCGAGGCCATGGCGCTGGCCAACTTCGGACAACTGCTGTGCAAAAAGGGGAGATTCGACAAGGCTGTCACTCCGCTAACCACCGCTGCCAGCCTCTTCCGGGAAACCGGAGACCGCAGCAGTGCGGCCTCTACGCTGAATTCCCTCGGCCAAGCCCTCGTCCAAGAGGGAAGGTTCGACGAGGCTGCTGAAGTTGGTACCCAGGATGCGTCGCTCTGCCGGGAGCTGGGCGACCGCCACGGCGAAGGCATCGCTTGGAAGAATGTCGGGCTTAGCCTGTGTCAGGTACGCAAGTTCGACGAGGCCATTAAGGCTCTTTCTGCCGCTGCCGCCATCTTTCGAGAGACTGGCGATCGGCGCCGCGAAGCCGAAGTACGAGACCGAGCAGCACAGGCCCGCGCCTCCAGAAGGCGGCCCAGTTAGCTGCCACCCCAATCCTCAGTCACTGAGCCTTTTCCATCTCGATCAGGTGGCGAGTTCGAGTGCGACGACGGCACGGACGACGGCGGTGATCCGGGTGGTGTTGCAGCGGAGTTTTCTGANCGCCGAGACTGCGGATTTTGGCGTGATCGCGGTTGTGACGACGACGCCAGCCGCGTAGGTTCTTGCCCCGGAGCGGGACGCGGACAGCAGGGCCTGCGCCCTGATACGCCGTGTCAGCACAGCACTTGATGTCATCAGCGGCGAGAGCGGCGGGAATGCCGTGGGTCCGGGCCGCGGTCAGATCGTGCACGGCTCCGGGTAGCACGTGCGAGGCCCGGATCAGACGGCCGGCCTGGATCCGTGAGGACCTGCATGTTCATCCCTTGGTGCTTCTTCTTCCCCGAGTAGTACGGCCTGTCGGCGGCGATGCGGTCGATTGGCAGCACGGTGCCGTCGAGGANTGAGGACCTGCATGTTCATCCCTTGGTGCTTCTTCTTCCCCGAGTAGTACGGCCTGTCGGCGGCGATGCGGTCGATTGGCAGCACGGTGCCGTCGAGGATCACGTACGCCTTCTTCCGCACCGTCGTCATGGCCTGCTCCAGCGTGGCCGCGAGAGCGGCCAGGAGGTCGACGGCCTCGCGTCTGTACCGGTGGACCGTCGCGATCCCGACGCGGAAACCTGCTGCGAGGCGGGCGTAGGTGTCGCCGCAGCGCAGGTGGGCCAGGACGAGCACGGCCTGCCGACCACAGGTCAGGCGCCGCCACCGGGAGCCGATCCGACGACGGTGGCCTGCGAGGAGACCGGATAGGTGCTTCAGAGTGCGGCTGGACAGATCGATACCGGATGGTCGAAAACCCATCTACCAGGGGCTTCACCCTGTTGTCAGCCCAACGGCTTACTGCTGATGCAGGTTGAAGAGGCTCAATGTCAGTGCCGTGCTGTTCACTTGGCCGCGTGGACGCCTCCGCTCTGCGCGCCCGTCTGAACGACGCCTGGCGCGCGCCCGAATTGCACTGCCCGCTGCCCACTCATGGGGCAGGGCATGTCTGTGTGTCCAGTGACGCGGAGGATCTGGCCGAGCTGGAACGCGTCGCTGCGGACGTGATTGGCGGGGCGAGTCTGCCCGTACGTGCGTGGGTCGTGGGGGGTACGGCGGCAGGGGTGCCCGACGGTCCGCCGGTGGGCGGGGA
>NZ_JAJSZC010000243.1:0-11462 GCF_036815105.1 Streptomyces sp. IBSBF 3136 | reverse complement strand
CCCCCGGAACCCCCGCCACCGTCACCCTCGTCACCGGCGACAAGGTCAGCGTGACCGACCTCGGGCACGGCAGACGGACCGTCACCGTGCGGCGTCCGGCCGGGGCCACCGGCGCGGTGCGGACGCAGACGAGCGACGGCGACATCACCGTCGTACCCGACGAGGCGCTGCCGTACCTGCGGGCCGGCACCCTGGACCGGCGGCTGTTCGACGTGAGCGGGCTGATCCGGCAGGGACTGACGGACGCGTCCGGCACGCTGCCGCTGATCGTGACCTACGGCAAGGGGGCCCGCGTCACCACTCCCGCCGGGACCCGGCGGACCCGGTCGCTGCCGAGTCTGCGCGGCGCCGCCGTGGCGGCGCACCGGGGACGTACCTTCTGGCGGTCCTTCACGCACGGCCGCAGCGTCGGCAAGGTCTGGCTCGACGGCCGGGTCGAGGCCGACATGGCGGAGAGCAACGCCCAGATCGGCACGCGGGCCGCCTGGGACGCGGGGCTGACCGGCAAGGGCGTCACCGTCGCGGTCCTCGACACCGGCGTCGACCTGAGCCACCCCGACCTCGCGGACCGGGTCGGCACCACCAAGAGCTTCATCGACGGTGCGGAGGTCGCCGACCGCAACGGGCACGGCACGCACGTCACCTCCACCGTCGGCGGCAGCGGCGCCGCGTCCGGCGGCACCGAACAGGGGGTCGCGCCCGGCGCCACCCTCGCGGTCGGCAAGGTGCTCAGCGACCAGGGCTCGGGCAGCGAGTCGCAGATCATCGCGGGCATGGAGTGGGCGGCGCGGGACGTGCGCGCGCGGGTGATCTCCATGAGCCTGGGCTCGACCGAGCCGAGCGACGGCACCGACCCGATGGCCCAGGCGGTGAACGACCTCTCCAAGGAGACCGGCGCCCTCTTCGTGGTCGCCGCCGGCAACACCGGCGCCCCGTCCTCCATCGGCTCGCCCGGCGCCGCCGACGCGGCCCTCACCGTCGGCGCCGTGGACTCCGCCGACCAGGCGGCCTACTTCACCAGCGCGGGCCCCCGCTCCGGCGACAACGCGCTGAAGCCGGACGTGTCCGCGCCCGGCGTGGACATCCTCGCCGCCCGCTCCCATCTCGCCGAGGGCAGCGGCTACTACACCTCCATGAGCGGCACGTCCATGGCGACCCCGCACGTCGCCGGGGTCGCGGCCCTGCTCGCCCAGGCCCACCCGGACTGGACCGGCGCGCAGCTGAAGGACGCGCTGATGTCCAGCTCGAAGCGGCTCGACGCGTCCGCCTACCAGCTCGGCGCGGGCCGGGTGAGCGTGCCCGACGCGGTCCGGGCGCGGATCACCGCCACCGGCAGCGCCGACCTCGGCTTCTACAGCTGGCCGTACGACGCCGACCGCCCCGTCACCCGGACCCTCACCTACCGCAACTCCTCCGACGCCGACATACGGCTGGACCTCGCCGTCCAGGGCGGCCCGGACGGGCCGGTCACCCTCGCCGACCCCGCGCTCACCGTGCCCGCGCACGGCACCGCTTCCACCACCGTCACCGGCGACGGGGCGAAGGCGCCGGTCGGGGAGAGCAGCGGGCAGATCGTGGCCTCGGGCCCCGACGGCACCCCGCTCGCCCACACCGTGTTCGGACTGGTCAAGGAGGAGGAGCGGTACACGCTCACCGTCCACGTCCGGGACCGCGACGGAGCCCCCACCGCCGCCGACCTCGCCGTGCAGCGGCTCGCCGGGAACGAGGACGCCCAGCCCGCGCACGTCGGTGACTCCGGCACGCTGAAGCTGCGCCTGCGGCCCGGCACCTACAGCCTGGCCTCCTTCCTCGACGTGCGCGGCAGCCACGGCCCCGACTCGCTCGGCCTCGGCTTCCTCGCCGTCCCCGAGACCGTCCTCGACCGCGACCGCGAGGTCACCCTGGACGGGCGCCGGCTGCGGGAGATCAGGGCCGACGTCGGCCGGCGCACCGAGACCCGGCAGCTCCTCATGGAGTACGACCGCAAGGCGAACGGCGCCGACCTGTTCGGCGCGGTCCAGGTGCCCCTCACCTACGACAGCGTCTTCGCCGCCCCCACCGAGCAAGTCAGCCGGGGCAGCTTCGAGTACCGCACCGTGTGGCGGCTGGCCGAGCCGCTGCTGACGGTCCGGGGGATCGGCGAGGCGACCGTGCAGGCGGGCGGGACGCTCCTCGAAGGGCGGACCAGGCTGCCGTTGGTCGACGTCGGGGACGGGCCGTTCACGAAGGCCGCGGGCAGGGCGGTGCTCGCCCACCTCGCGGACGGCGCCGACCCGGCCGCGCTGGCCCGGGCCGCCCAGGACGCGGGCGCCAAGGCCCTGTTCGTGACGGACGACGCGCCCGGCCGGCTGATGGCCTGGTGGGGCACGGACGACAACGCCGACCGGCCGTTGCAGATCGCCACGGTCAGCCGGGCGGACGCGGCACGGCTGCGGGCGGCCGGCAAGGTCGACATGACCGGCACCCGCAACTCGCCGTACGTGTACGACCTGTCCGAGGGCCACCCCGGGGCGATCCCGGACCGGCCCCTCACCTACGCCCCCACGAAGCGCCAACTCGCGGCCGTGCACGTGAGGTTCCATGCCGCCGCGCCGGTGAGCGGCGGCGAGTTCCGATACTCGATCACCGACACCTTCCCGATCGGGCTCGGCTTCCAGGAGCGGATCGACCTGCCCGCCGAACGCACCGACCACGTCTCCACCGGCCCCGGACAGCTGTGGCACGAGTCCGTCACCGTCCGCGACGGCGCGCTCGAGGAACGCGGCGGACTCGTGCGCTACGACGGCGGTAGCCGGCCCGAGCTCAACTGGTTCCGTCCCGTGTGGCACCCCTGGCTCGGCACCGGACTCGGCTGGGGCCAGCAACGCGCCGGGAATCAGATCCAGTTGAACACCCCCGGCTGGGGCGACTCCGGGCCCGACCACACCGGCTTCGGCGACGTGTGGAGCGAGGGCAGCGGGATGACCCAGACCACCGCCGTCTACCTGGACGGCACGCGGGTCGACCGCCGCACCGGCTCCGGCGCCTACGTATGGGACGCGCCCGCCGACGCGCACACCTACAAGGTGGTCACCGACACCGCCCTGGACGCGGGCAGTTGGCAGCCCGCCACCAAGGGCCACACCGAGTGGACCTTCCGGTCGGCGGCCACCCCGGAGGACCACTGGACCCTGCTGCCGCTGATCAACCTCGCCTTCCACCTCGACACCGACCTCGCCGGCACGGTGCGCGCCGGGCGGCGGCTCCCCGTCGCGCTCGGCGCGCAGTACGTGGCGGGCGCGGCCGGCACCGGCCGCCTCGGCGGGGGCCGGCTGGAGGTGTCGTACGACGACGGCGCCACCTGGCGGGCCGTCCCGCTGACCGCCCGCAGGGGCGCGGCCTGGCACGGGACGCTGACCGTGCCCCGGGGCGCCGCCCATGTCTCCCTGCGGGCCTCGGCCCACGACGACAAGGGGGGCTCGGTGACCCAGGAGATCGTCCGGGCGGTGGGCGTCAGGTAGCCCGGGACGGGGGGTGGTCCACGGCCTCGACGACGCCGCGGACCACCCCCAGCTCCACCAGGTCCTGCGGCCGGATGCGCAGCTGGCCCGCCGTCGCCTCCACCTCGTGCGGCGGGCGCTTGAGGATGGCCGCCGCGAGTTCCGGCGCTATCACCGAGAAGTAACTGTCCGGCGTGGCCCAGGTGTTGCCCGGCGCGGCCAGCGCCAGCGCCCCGCCGGAGCCCCCCTCCCCGATGACCAGCGTGGTGACCGGCACCCGCGCCGAGGCCACCGCCGAGAACACGTCGGCGATCGCCGCCCCGGCCCCCGCCCGCTCCGCCTCGGCGTCATTGGCCGCACCCGGGGTGTCCACCAGGGTCAGCACCGGGATGCCGAGCCGGTCGGCGAGCCGGATCAGCCGGGCCGCGGTCCGGTACCCGGCGGGCCGGGTGGGCGCCCCGGTCTGCGCCGCGTACGCCACCGTACGGCCGTCCCGCGCACCGAACCCGCACAGCATGCCGCCGGGGTCCACGCCACCGCAGCGGTCGCCGCCGAGTGCCGCCCGGTGGCTGAAGTAGGCGTCCAAGTAGGCCTCGGCGCGCGGGCGTTCGGGGGAGCGGGCGCGACGGACGGCCTCCCAGCCGGTGTCGGGCAGCGCGGCGGAGCCGAGGGCGCGCGGTGCGGGAGCCTCCGGCGCCGGGCTGGTGAGCAGCCGCAGCCAGGCGCCCAGCACGGCGCGCAGCTCCTCGGGCGGCACCACGGCGTCCGCCGATCCCGCGGCCACCTGGGCCTCGGCCGTGTAGGCGGCCGGGTCCGCGTCCCGGGGCCGCACCCGGGAACCGGCGAAACCGACCTGGGCCCCGGGGAGCGCCAGGATCACATCGGCCCCGGCACCGAGGGTGGCCCAGCCGCCGCCGGTGGTCGGGTCGCGCACCACCGCGATCTGCGGCAGCCCCGCCTCCCGGGTGAGCGCCGACTCCCGCGCCACCCGCTGGAGCTGGGTGAGGGCGAGCATGCCCTCCTGCATCCGGCTGCCACCGGTCGCGACCAGTGGCACGACCGGCAGCCGGTGGGCCCGGGCGTGCCGGTACGCCGCCTCCAGGCGGTCGCCGGTGCGTTCGCCCAGCGAGCCGCCGAGGAAGCCGAACTCGAACGCGAGCAGCACCGCCCGGGTGCCGCCGACGCTCGCGGTGCCGCAGACGACGGACTCCTCCTCGCCGGTGCGCTCGACGGCCCGGGCCCGCGAGGCGTCGTACCCCTGCCAGCCGAGCGGGCCGTTCACCGCCGGCCGGCGCGCGGCGACGGGGAGTTCGCCGAACGTCCCCTCGTCGGCGACCAGTGCCAGGACCTCCCGTGCCGACAACCGCTCAGGCATCGGCCACCAGCGCCCGCTTCATGATCTTCCCCATGTCGTTGCGGGGCAGCGCCCGGAGGTGGTGGACCACCCGCGGCCGCTTGTGCGGGGCCAGCCGCCGGGCCACGTGCGCCGCCAGTTCCTCCAGGGACGGCGGGGCGCCCGGGCCGGCCGGGACGATCCACGCCACGACGCGCTCGCCGAGGTCCGCGTCCGGTTCACCCGTCACGGCGGCCTCGCGCACCCCCGGGTGTTCGAGCAGCGCGTTCTCGATCTCACCCGCCCCGATCTTGTAACCGCCGCTCTTGATCAGGTCGGTGGCCTTGCGCCCGACGATGCGGACACCGCCGTCGCTCTCGCGCACGGCCATGTCGCCGGTGCGGAAGAAGCCGTCGGCGGTGAAGGCGGCGGCGGTCGCGTCGGGCCGGTTCAGGTACCCGGTGAACAGGTTCGGGCCGCGCACCTGGATCTCCCCGACGGTCTCCCCGTCGTACCCGGCGACCTCCGTGCCGTCCTCCTCCACCAGCCGCAGCTCCACGCCCGGCAGCGGCACCCCGACCGTGCCGGTCCGGGCCGGCCCGTCGGCCCGCACGCTGGTGTTCATGAGCGTCTCCGTCATGCCGTAGCGCTCGATCACCCGGCGGCCGGTCGCGGCCAGGATCCGCTCGTGGTCGTGCACGGGCAGCGCCGCCGAGCCGGAGACCAGCAGCCGGGCCCCGGCCAGGGCCTTGACCAGCTCCGGCTCGTCCGGGAGGGCCTCGGCGATGCGGTGGTACATCGTCGGCACCCCGAACAGCATGGTCGCGCCGTCGTTCAGCTCCCGGGCCACGCCCTCGGTGCCGAACCGCCCCAGGTGCCGCACCGAGCCGCCGCGCCGCAGCGGGCCGAGCACGCCCAGCACCAGCCCGTGCACATGGAACAGGGGCAGCCCGTGCACCAGGACGTCGTCGCCGGTCCACTGCCAGGCGTCGGCGAGCGCGTCCAGCGTCGTGGCGAGGGCCCGGCGCGGGATGACCGCGCCCTTGGGCGGGCCGGTGGTGCCGGAGGTGTAGACGATCAGCGCCGGGTCGCCGTCCCCGGCCCGCTCCTCGGGCAGGGGGCCGGCGGCCGAGGCGTCCACGTCCAGCCGGGCCAGGTGGCCGAGTTCGGCGGGCAACCGCGCGCCGGGCGCGGCCAGGACCAGGTCCGGGGCGCTGTCGCTGACGATGTGGGCCAGCTCCCGGCCGCCCGACTTCGGGTTCAGCGGCACCGCGGGCACCCCGGCGAGCAGCGCGCCCGTCACCGCGACGGCGGTCTCCAGCTCCACGGTCGCCCACACGGCGACCCGGCCGGTGCCGCGGACGCGCCCGGCGAGGGCACCCGCCGCGCCCGCGAGCGCGCCGTACGTCAGCGACCGTTCGCCGAACCGCAGGGCGACCCGGTCGCCCGGACCGTCCGCCAGGGCGGGGAAGAGGGAGGACACGCGGCGCACTCCTTGGGGCTCGGGGACGTCGACACCTTCCTACACCAGCCGCCGCGTTCCGACGACCGTGCTCAAGTCGGCCGCGAGCCGCAATTCGGCCGACCTGAGCGCCGGATGCCCCAGCCAGTGCAGCCGGGCCCGGTCGACCTCGCCCTCGTGCAGCGGCGGCCAGGCGGTCGCCGGGGTGAAGTCGTCGACGACGACCGTCCCGCCGGGGGCGAGCAGCCGCCCGACGTCGGCGGGCGGGTCCCCGGGCGCCTTGCCCTGTCCGCCGCCGTCGAGCACGAGGAGGTCGAACGGCCCGTGTTCCTCGATCAGCCGCCAGTCGCCGCTCACCACGGTGACCTGGGGGTGGCCGGCGAAGACCGCCGCCGCCGACCGTGCCCGCCCCGGGTCACGCTCCACGCTGTACAGCCGCACCCCGGGCGCCGCGCCCGAGGCCAGCCAGGCCAGCCCGACCCCCAGACCGGTGCCGGTCTCCCCGATACGGGCCCGGGCGCCGCCCGCCAAGGCGTGCAGCAGGCGGCCCTGTTCGGGGCGGCAGGAGTACCGGAAGCCGTCGGCGCGGGCGGCGGCCAGGGCCGCCTCCACCAGCGGTGGCAGCCCGTCCAGGGCGGTGTACGCGTCCGTTCCGGTCAGTGCCATGGACCGATCCTGCCCGGCTCAGGCAGCCGCCTCCACCAGATCGGCGACGACGCAGCTCACGTTGTCCGGGCCGCCGGCCGCGTTCGCCGCCTCGATCAGGGCGTGCACGGTGGTGTCCGGGGCCCGCGAGACGGCCAGCAGTGCCCGGATCCGCTCGTCCGGGACGACCGCGGACAGGCCGTCGGAGCACAGCAGATAGCGGTCGCCCGGCCGGGCCTCGTGCAGCCGCAGGTCGGGCACCGGAGGGGTGTCCGTGCCCAGGGCCTTCAGCAGCAGCGCCCGCTGCGGATGGCTGGCGGCCTCCTCGGGGGTCAGCCGGCCCTCGTCGATGAGCGACTGGACCAGGCTGTGGTCGTGGGTGATCCGGAACAGCTCGCCGTCCCGCAGCAGATAGACCCGCGAGTCCCCGATGTGGACGAGGGCCAGCTTCGACCCCGTCCACAGCAGCGCGGTCAGCGTGGTCCCGGCGTCCGCGCCGTCCGCCGCGAGATCCAGGACGGCCTCGCTCGCCCCCCGCACGGCGTCCTCCAGTACGTTCAGCACGCTGCCCGCGGCGAGTTCCTCCCCTTCGTCCAGGAACTTCAGCGCCTCCACGGCCGCGCTGCTCGCGGGCGCCCCCGCGGAGCCGTAGCCGTCGGCCACGGCGAGCAGCCTGCGGCCCGCGTACACGGTGTCCTGGTTGGCGGTGCGGACGTGCCCACGGTCGGAGTGGGCGGCATAACGCAGTTCCAGCATGGTGGTGTGATCCCTTCTCGACTCGACCGTCAGTTGGTCGACGAGGAACGCGGCGAGATCCCGGCGCACGGCCGTCTCCGCCTCCACCCGCGCCCAGTACGCCCGGACCTCCCGGGCGGCGTCCGCCCGGTCCACGGCGCACACCGCGCGGATCTCGGCCAGCGGCATGCCGAGCCGCCGCAGCCAGGCCACGAGCCGGGCCCGTTCCAACTGCTCCACGGCGTAGTACCGGTAGCCGCTGGAGGGGTCGACCCGTGCGGGCCGCAGCAGATCCAGCTCGTCGTACAGCCGCAGCGCCTTCGGCGACAGCCGGCTCGCTTTGGCGAAGGCGCCGATCGTCAGCAACTCCATGAGCACCTCGCGCTCCTCGTCGTCCGCCACCGATGCTGGGGCTTCCCCGAAGGTGAAGGTCAAACTGGCTGTCCCGGTTCCCGGCCGGTTGTTAGCCTCGCCGGTGATCGAACCGCCGTACGAAAGGGAGCCCGACGTGCCCCGCATAGCCCTCGCCACCTACGACCCCGGCACCGAGCCCAGCAAGGACAGGGACCTCCCGGTGCTGGTGGAGGCGCTGCGGGCGGCCGGGGCCCGGGCCGAGGCACGGCACTGGGACGACCCCGAAGCGGACTGGGGCGGCTACGACCTCGTGGTCATCCGCTCGACCTGGGACTACAGCTGGCGTGCCGCGGAGTTCGGCGAGTGGGTGGACCGCGTCGGCAAGGTCACCCGCATCGCCAATCCGGCCGGGATCGTGCGCTGGAACACCGACAAGCGCTACCTCGGCGACCTCGCGGCGGCCGGTGTGCCCACCGTCCCGACGCGGTATCTCGCTCCCGGCGACCCCGCCGACCTGCCCACCGGCCACGAGTACGTGATCAAGCCGACCTCCGGGGCGGGCGCCCGGTTCGCCGCCCGCTACACACCCGCCGAACACGGCACGGCCGTACGGCAGCTCGCCCGGATGCACGCGGAGGGCTTCACCGCGATGGTGCAGCCGTACCTGCGGAGCATCGACGTCAGCGGGGAGCGGGCGCTGCAGTTCTTCGGCGGCCGTCTGCTGCACGCCAGCCGCAAGGGCGCCGTCCTCGCGCCCGGCACCCCCTACGACGCCGACAAGGTCGCCCACCCCGAACTGCGGCGCTGGCAGCCCACGGACGCCGAACTCGCCGTCGCCGAACGGGCGCTGGCCGCCGTGCCGGACGCGGCGGGACTGCTGTACGCGCGGGTCGACCTGGTCGACGGCGACGACGGACAGCCTCGCGTGATGGAGCTGGAACTGGTCGAGCCGAACCTGTTCCTGTTCCTGCACCCGGACTCCCTGCCGCGCGTCACGGAGGCGATCATCGCGGCGGCGGAACGGGACTGAGCGGCACGCGGAACCGGGCCGCCGGCCCGCTTCAGGCGCGGACGGCGGTGCGCTGGAGCAGCCCCCAGGTGAACTCGGCGACCACCTCGTGCCGTACGCCGTCCCGGCCGGGAGCGGCGAAGGCGAGCCCCCAGCGGGTGGGGGCGGTGCCCTCCAGCGGGCGCGCCGGGGCGAACGCGCGCGCGGCCTCGTCCACCGTGCAGGACCACGGGGTGAGGTCGTCCAGGGTGCGCAGCGCCGGGGCCGGCGCGCCCGGCGCCCGCACCAGCCACTCGTTCCACACCGCGCCGTCGGGCGAGACCAGCACCTCGAAGAGCAGCTCCGGCCAGAGCGGCAGGGCCCACCGCCGGGCCTCGCAGTCGACGTCCCCGAGGCGGCGCGCGACGACGTCCTCGGGCGGCCCCAGCACCGAGCGGTAACGGGCGGCCGCGGACCGGGACCTGGGCGAGCGGACCATCGCCTGCCAGCGCTTGTTCGTCTCCCGCATGTCCGCGAGCGACGCGCCGAGCCGACGCCGGGCGTCCTCGACCAGGTCCGGATTGTGGTCGGCCATGCGGCGCAGCAGCACCAGCTGGAAATCGAGTCCCATGGCACCCATGGTGCCCGGCTGTCTCCGGACCATTGCCCGTACCGGCCGCGATGACTAGCCTGTGTTCGCCATGCCGATCGTCTGTTGAAATTTCGAACACGTGGAATTTCGATCACAGACACCCAGACCCAAGGGAGGGGGCCGGACGTGGGACGCCTCGTGCCTGCCGTGACCCGGGCTCTCGACATACTGGAGCTGTTCCTCGACGGTGACGGGACGCTCTCCGCCCCCGACATCGTGCGCAGGCTGCAACTGCCGCGCACCACCGTGCACGAGCTGGTCACCACGCTCGCCGCACGCTCGTACATCGTGCCCGTGCCGGGACAGCCCGGACGGTACCGGCTCGGCGTACGGCCGTACCAGCTCGGCAGCCGCTACGCCGAGCAGCTCGACCTCGCGGCCGAGGGGCAGCAGGTGGCCCGCTCGGTGGCGGAGACCTGCGACGAGACGGTCCACGTGGCCATCCTCGAAGGCACCGACGTCATCTACATCGCCAAGGTCGACTCCACGCACGCGGTGCGCATGGTCTCGGCCGCCGGCCGCCGCCTCCCCGCCCACTGCACCTCCGTCGGCAAGATGCTGCTGGCCTCGCTGCCCGAGCAGGAGCTGGGCGCGCGGATACCGGACGACGCGGAGCTGGCCGCGATGACCCCGAACAGCATCACCGATCCGGCCGCCCTGCGGGAGGCCCTCGCGGAGATCAGGCGGCGGGGCATCGCGGTGGAGAGCCGTGAGTCCAACCCGGACGTGTCGTGCGTGGCGGCCCCGGTGCGCGACCGGGCCGGGAAGGTGGTCGCCGCCCTGTCCATCTCGGTCCCCATGATCCGCTGGAGCGAGGAGCGCCGGGCGGAGCTGGAGCAGCTGGCCACGAAGGGCGCGTCGGAGTTGTCGGAACGGCTGGGCCACCGGAGCGTGGCATGACGGCCTTCGAGGTCGCCGTGCGCGCGCAGGCGACGCTCGGCGAGGGACCGACCTGGGACCCGGCGACGGGCCGCCTGCTCTGGCTGGACGTCCTGGGCATGCGCATCCACACCTACGACCCGGCGACGGGCCGCCGTACGGTCCGCACCACCGAGCAGCACATCGGCGCCGCCAAGCCCCGGGCGGGCGGCGGCCTGGTGCTGAACCTGCGGGACGGCGTCGGCCTGCTCGACCCCGACGACGGCTTCCGGTGGCTGCACCACGAGCCGGTCGCCGGGCGCCGTGCCAACGACGCGGCCGTCGCCCCCGACGGCTCCCTGTGGGCCGGCACCATGCGCTACGACGAGGCGACGGGCGGCGGCACGCTGTCCCGGCTGACCGGCGACGGCGCCGTGCGCACGGTCCTGCCCGACGTCACGGTCAGCAACGGCACCGGCTGGAGCCCCGACGGCGGCCTGATGTACTACGCGGACACGCCGACGCGCCGGGTGGACGTCTTCGACGTCGACGGCGACACCGTCCGCGACCGCCGCCCGCTGGTGGAGATCGAGGAGGGCGCGGGCTTCCCGGACGGCCTGACCGTCGACGCGGAGGGCTGTGTCTGGGTCGCGCTGTGGGACGGCGGGGCGGTGCGCCGCTACACGCCGTCCGGCGAGCTGGACCGGGTGGTCCCGCTGCCCACCCCGCGCACCACGGCATGCGTCTTCGGCGGCCCCGACCTGACGGACCTGTACATCACAACGGCCCGAGTCGGCCTCCCCGCTCCCCACCCCCTGTCGGGCTCGGTCCTGGTGCTCCCGGGCGCGGGCAAGGGCCTCCCCCAGCCGGCGTTCCAGGGCTGACCGGCACCGCACCCCCAAGGGGCGCGGGTGAGCTTTCGGCCGACGGCACCCCAACCCCCTAGGGGCGCGGGT
>NZ_JAJSZC010000242.1:0-11511 GCF_036815105.1 Streptomyces sp. IBSBF 3136 | reverse complement strand
GGGGGGGGGGGGGGGGGGGGGGGGGGGGGGGGGGGGGGGGGGGGGGGGGGCCCCCGCCGGGGCCCCCGCGGCCAGGGCTCGCGAGTTCCAGTGCCCCAGCCCGTGAGGACTTACGGCCTTGAGGACATACGGCCTTCAGGGCTTCAGGGCTTCAGGGCTTCAGCTTCACCGTGATCCCCACCGTGCCGTCCAGGCCGCGCCGCAGCCGGCTGCCCAGCAAGGTGAGCCGGCCGACGATGCCGTACTTGCGGGCGATGAGGGTGCGGTAGCGGGCGGTGGTCGCCGCGTCGGCGATCTCGGCGGTCGCCGGGACCTGCCTACCGGTGGGACGGCCGCGCACGTCGCAGGGGCCGACGAGGACGTCGGCCCGCCGGCGGATGCGCTTGACCTTCCAGCTCCCGGTGGTCGTCCACACCCCGAGGGCGTCCCCGTCGGGGACCACCCACACCGGGGTCGCGACGGGGGTGCCGTCCTTGCGGTAGCTGGTGACCAGCAGGTACTTGCCGGAGCCGAGGCGGTCCCGCAGCGTGTCGTCCATGCCCGGCAGTCTAGGAGCCCGGGTGCCGGACGGGACCGCTCAGGTGCCGTCAGGTGCCGTCAGGTGCCGTCAGGTGCCGTCAGGTGCCGTCCACGGCCCGGACCGCCGCCGCCATGCGCCGTACCGCCTCCGTGAGGATCTCCGGCGAGGTCGCCAGGTTCAGGCGCGCGTGCCCGGCGCCGCCGGTGCCGAACGGCAGGCCGGAGCTGAGGGCGACCCGGCCGCGGTCCAGGAACGTCCGGGCGGGGTCTTCGCCGAGGCCGAGCGCGCGGCAGTCGAGCCAGGCCAGGAAGGTGGCCTCGGCGGGACAGGCCCGGACCGCGGGCAGGTGCTCGGCGAGCAGGGCGGTGAGCAGCCGCCGGTTGGCGGCCAGTGCCGTCAGCAGGGCGTCCAGCCAGCCGGTGCCGTCGGTCAGGGCCGCCGTGTGCGCGATGACGCCGAGATGGCTGGGCCCGTGGCTGACCTCCTCCGGCAGCCACGCGAGGTCATCGGCGGCCGCCGGGCCGGCCAGGGCGAGCGCGGCCTTGAGCCCGGCCAGGTTCCAGCCCTTGGACGCGGACATGAGCGACAGGCCGCGCTCGGCGCCGGGCACGCTCAGGTACGGCACGAAGGCGACCCCGGGCGCGGCGAGCGGGGCGTGGATCTCGTCCGCGACGACCCGGACGCCGTACCGTTCGGCCGCTTCGGCCACGGCGGCCAGTTCGCCGGCGGTGTGCACGGTGCCGCTGGGGTTGTGCGGGCTGCACAGCAGGAAGGCGGCCCGGCCGCCGCCGGCGGTGGTGGTGCGGAACGTGTCCGTCAGCAGATCGAGGTCGAGGCGCAGGCCCGGGCCGAGCGGGACCTCCACCACGCGGCGGTCCATGTGGGTGACGAACTGGTAGAACGGCGGGTACACCGGCGGGTTCACGATCACCGGGTCCCCGGGCCCGGTCACCAGTCTGATCATCTCGACCACGCCGAGCATCACGTCCGGGACGATCGCGGTGCGTTCCACGGCGATCCCGTCCCAGTTCCAGCGCTTGGCGGCGAACCCGGCCAGCGCCTCGGCGTACCCGGTGCCCGCCGGGTAGCCGGTGTCGCCGAGAGCGAGCGCTTCGGTGAGGGCGCGGGTGACCGCCCCGGCGAGCGGTACGTCCATCTCGGCGACCCACAGCGGCAGCACGTCCTCGGGGTAGGTGCGCCACTTCATGCTCGTACGACGTCGCAGGCTCTCGAGGCCGAGGGTGCGCAGCGGATCCGGTTCGCCGGGTGTGTCGTGCGGGATGCTGGTCATGAGGCTCAAGATAGGGGGCTTGGGTGTGACCGGAAACGGGACGGGCCTGACGAACGGGGTGGCACGGGGCCGGGTGCTGGAGGTCGCCTGCGACGAGTCGGGCTCGGACGGCGAGAACCTGACCGGCGGGAACACGGACGTGTTCGCCCACGCGAGCGTGGCACTCCCGGTCGACCGGGCCGAGGAGTGCGTCCGGGAGATCCGGCACCGGATCCGGTCGCCCGCGCAGGAGTACAAGGCCAACCACCTGTTGCGGGAGAAGCACCGTGCGGTGCTGGAGTGGCTGCTGGAGGACGGCGGGCCGGTGCACGGCCGTGCGCATGTCCATCTGACGGAGAAGTCGTTCCTCGTGGTGGACCGGGTGGTCGAGCTGCTGCTCGGTGACGCGGCCGGGGCCCGCGCGCTGTTCGGGCGGGGCCCGGGGACCTTCGGGCCGGACGGGTGGCGGGAGTTCCTGGAGGCCGCCAACCGGCTGCTGCGGTTCCGGAGCACCGGGGAGCCGCCCGCGGAGACCTTCCTGCGGACCGCGGCGGAGCTGGGCCGGGCGCACGCGGGCACGGAGGCGGGCCGCACGCTGCTGCGGCTGGCCGGAGCCAGGGCGGAGGCACGGGCCTACCGGGCCCGACTGGCCGAGGAGCAGCCACTCATCCCGGTGCTCAATCCGCTGCTGCCCGCGATCGTGCGGACGGCCGGGCACTGGAGCGCGGGCGGCCGTCCGGTGCGGCTGGTGCACGACCGGCAGAACATGCTCACCGAGCGGCGTATCGCCTGGATCGAGGAGCGGGCCCGGGAGGAGGGCATCGGCCTCGCCGGTGTGCGACTGGTCCACTCGCGGCTGGACGCGAGGGTGCAGATCGCCGACTTCCTCGCCGGGATCGCCCGCAGGATCGCGTCCGACGAACTGGGCGGCCGCGGCGACCCCGGACTCACCGCGCGGCTGCGCCCGTTCGTGGGCGGCCGGTCGGTGTGGGGCGACGCGGGCAGCTGGTCGCGGATCGGCCCCGGGGCGGAAAACGGGGGACGCTCGGCGCCGGTCAACTCGGGCGTCTAGATTGCGTCTTGAACGGCGCACCCCTTCACCAGGCAACCAGGAGCTGACCCACGTGACCGACAACCCCGCAGCCACCAACGACGTGGCCGTCTCGCTGCGCGCCCGCATCAACACCGGACAGCCGCACACGGCCCGGATCTGGAACTACTGGCTCGGCGGCAAGGACAACTACGAGGTCGACCGCGCGGCCGGCGACCAGATCCGCCAACTGCACCCGGGCATCGGGGAGTACGCGCGCGCGGACCGGCTTTTCCTGGGCCGGGCGGTGCGGCACCTCGTGGGTGACCTGGGCATCCGTCAGTTCCTCGACATCGGCACCGGGCTGCCCACCGCGGACAACACGCACGAGGTCGCCCAGCGCATCGCGCCGGAGACGAGGATCGTGTACGTCGACAACGACCCGCTCGTCCTCGCGCACGCCCGGGCGCTCCTCACCAGCACGCCTGAGGGCCGTACCGACTACCTGGACGAGGACCTGCGCAACGTCGACGCGATCCTGGAACACGCCTCGAAGACCCTGGACTTCAGCGAGCCGGTGGCGCTGATGCTGCTCGGCGTGGTCATCTTCATCGGCGACGAGGAGGACCCGTACGGCCTGGTACGGCAGTTGACGAACCGGCTGCCGTCCGGCAGCCACCTGGTGCTGTCGCACACGGTGACCAGCCCGTCGATGCCGGACGTGGACGAGGCGGTCAAGTTCTGGAACGAGCACGGCACGCCGAAGCTGACCCAGCGCACCCCCGAGGACGTGACCCGGTTCTTCGACGGCCTCGAACTGCTGGAGCCGGGCGTGGTGTCCTGCTCGCGCTGGCGCCCGGAGGGCGGCGACGGGACGGAGCCGGAGGAGGTCGCCATGTTCGGCGGGGTGGCGCGCAAGAACTGACGGCGCGCGGGAGCCGGTACCGCCGGGCCCGCCGGGGCCCGGAAGGTCGAGAAGACCGCCGCCACAGGTGAACGCCGCCGAGCCGGGCCGCGTACTCATGGACGGGCGCTCGACGACCGGAGGGCCCCGTGGTGCCGTCCGGGCACCGCGCGTCCGGGGTTCGGGAGCCAGGCATGAGGCACGCACGACGACGGGTCGTGAGGCGAGTGACACGGCTGGCGGCGGTGGGCGGACTCCTGGCGGGAGGCGTGATGGTCGCGCAGGCGGCCATGGCGAGCGAGACTCCCCCGGCGTCCGCCAGGCCGTTCAACGCGTCCGGCACGGCCGCGGACCCCGGCGCCGCGCTGGTGGCGCGGCTCGGCACGGCACGGACGGCGGGCAACTGGATCGGGGCCGACGGGCGGCCGGTCGTCGCGGTGACCGACGCCTCGGCGGCCCGCGCGGTCCGGCAGGCGGGGGCCGAGGCGAAGCTCGTGCCGCACAGCATGAACGAGCTCAAATCGGCCACCTCCAACCTGCGTTCGGCACCCCGGGTGGCGGGCACCGCCTGGTCGGTGGACTACCGCACCAACCGGGTGGTGGTGCTGGCCGACCGCACCGTGTCGGCGGCCGACTGGTCCCGGATGAACCGGGTCGCCTCGGGGATCGGCGCCTTCGTGCACATGGAGCGCATGAAGGGCGCCTTCACGCCCCGGCTGAACGGGGCCCAGCCGATCCTGTCGACGGGCGGCCGCTGTTCGGCGGGGTTCAACGTCACCGACGGGCGCAGCGACTTCATCCTGACCGCCGGCCACTGCGGTCCCTCCGGATCGATCTGGTTCGCCGACAACCAGGGCAACCAGCAACTGGGCCGTACGGTCAGCAGCACCTTCCCCGGCAACGACTTCTCGCTCGTGCAGTACAACTCCGGCAAGGCGGGTGAGGGCGCCGACGTGGTCGCCCTCGGCGGCGGCAAGGGGGTGCGGATCACCGGGGCGGCCGACCCGTCGGTGGGGCAGCGGGTGTTCCGCAGCGGCAGCACCAGTGGGCTGCACGACGGCCAGGTGACCGGGCTGAACGCGACCGTGAACTATCCCGAGGGCACCGTCACCGGGCTCATCCAGACCGATGTGTGCGCGGAACCGGGCGACAGCGGCGGACCGCTGTTCTCCGAGGGCGTCGCACTGGGTGTCACGTCCGGCGGCAGCGGCGACTGCACCGCGGGCGGTACGACGTTCTTCCAGCCGGTGACCAAGGCGATGGCGGCGCTGAACGTGCGGCTCCTCGTGGCGGCCGGCAGCGCGGGCGGTGCGCAGAAGGCCGCGCCGTCCGCCCCGGCGGCTCAGGGCGCGGCGGCGCCGAGCGCGGCCTCGCCCGGTTCCGCGGCGCCGGTGACGGGCACCACGGAGGGGCAGACGCTGCTGGCGCGACTCACGGACACCCGAACCGTCGGTCCGGGGCTGCTGGTCATCGCGGGCAGTCTGATCGCGCTCGTCGCGACCCGGTACATCAGGGCCGAGCAGGACCGCAGGGCGTACCAGCGGTACTACTCGGCGACGTGGGGCTGAGGGGGCGGGGAGCCGTCCGGCTCCCGGAGGTGTACGAGAAGGGCACCCGTGCGGTGACGGGTGCCCGGAGGGATCGGGGCGGTGGTCCGCCGGCCGGTTCAGGCCGCCCGGTGCGGCTCCGGGGCCGCAGCGGCCCACTCCATCACGAGGCGCTGGTACTCCGCGCGCTGCTCGGTGGTAAGTGTCCCGCCCGACCGGCGCCACAGGGCCCTGATCTCCTCGTTGACCTCCGCGGCCGATCGCTCGGAGACGGTTGCAACATAGGTGGACATGCTGTGAAGCATATGCCGGTCGACGTGAAGACCGTGTGAGCAAGTACCCCTGATACGGACATATCGGACCGTGTTGCTCATCACGTCAACGCGTCACGACATCAACACGGCCGACCTGCGCGGCGGTTCGGCCGGTTGCCGTGACGCCCGGGGCCCGAAAGATCCGCCCTCGGGGCCCCGGGGCCCGGACGCCCGCCGGCTCAGGTGCCCGGCTTGCGGCCGTACACGAAGACGTCGTCGCCCGTCTTCAGCAGCGACCAGTACTTCTTGGCGGTGGTCGTGGTCATGTTGACGCAGCCGTGCGACCCCGGCGGGTTCCACATGCTGAGGTTCACCGAGTGGAAGGCCTGGCCGCCGTCGAAGAACTGGCTGTAGGGCATCGGCACGTCGTAGATGTTCGAGACGTGGTCGATGTCACGCCAGTAGATCTTCTTCAGGCCGGTCCGGGTCTCGTAGCCGTCACGGCCGGTGCGCACGGGCACGGGCCCGTAGACGAGCCTGCTGCCGTCCTGGATCCAGCTGAGCTGGAGCGTGAGGTTCACACAGGCGATGCGGCCCTTGTTCACCGGGCACTTGCCGTCCTTGTTGGGGTTGTTCCCCACGGCCTTCTGCTTGTTCATCAGGTCCATCACGCCCCAGGTGACGGAACCGGCGTAGCCGATGGCGGGCGTGATGCCGTGCTTGTTCTGGAAGGCCTGGATGGCCTTGCAGTCGCCCGCGGACTGCTTGCCGTCGACCGTGCGGCCGAGGAACTTCTCCACCTGCTTCTGGTACGGCCCGGCCTGTGTGGTGCAGCTCGCGGCCTGGGCCGGCGCCGCGGTGGCGGCGAGTGTGAGCGGCGCCACCAGCCCGGCCAGGCCCAGCGCGACGGCACCTCGTCTGCGTATGTCCCCCATGTCGATCTCGTCCCCTCGTCCCCTTCGTCCCCAGGGCCTCCCCCGGGCGGTTCTCTTCGCGATTCCCGCGGCTTCCGCCTACTAGACCTGCCGGCGGGTCCGACGGTTGTGGTTCCGGCCAGGCTGTGACGAAACGGTGAACTGCGCCGGGGACCGGGACCACGGACGTCCCTCGCGCACCAGCTCCTCGCGCATCAGGTCCTCGCGCATCAGGTCCTACAGTTGCCGCAGCGCCGCGCGGAACCCGGTGTGGACGGCGGTGAGCCCGCCGTCGACCACCAGGGTGGTGCCGGTGACCCAGGCGGCGTCGCGTGAGGCGAGGAAGGCCACCGCGGCCGCGATGTCGTCCGGTTCGCCGACCCGGCCGAGGGGGTAGAGGCCGCGGACGGCGGCGAGCTCGTCGTCGCGTCCCTCCCAGGCCGAGGTACGGACGGTGCCCGGCACCACGAGATTGACCCGGACCCCGCGGGCGGCGGCGTGCCCGGCGAGGGTGCGGGTGAGGGAGCCGAGCCCGGCCTTGGCGGCGCTGTAGGCGTGGTTGCCGAAGTCCTGCAGCCCGTTGACGGAGCCGATGCCCACGATGGCACCGCGCCCGGAGGCGGCCAGATGGGGCAGGGCGGCGCGGCAGCAGCGGTAGGCGCCGGTGAGGGTGACGTCGAGGTCGCGGGTCCATGCCTCGTCGGGGTCGTCCTCGAAGAGCGGCACGTCCGGGCTGCAATGGGCGGCGCAGTTGACCAGCACGTCGAGCGAGCCGAAGGCGGCCACCGCGCGGGCGACGGCCGATTCGACGGACTCCCGGTCGGCGACGTCGCAGGCGCACGCCTCGGCGGTGTGGCCGAGGCGGCGCAGCGCGGCCGCCGTCCGCTCCGCCTCCGCCGCGTCCCGGTCGGCCAGGAGCACCCGCCCGCCCTCCTCGGCGAGCCGCCGCGCGGTCGCCGCCCCGATGCCCCGGGCCGCGCCCGTGACGAGAATCCCGTGTCCTGCGAAGCGTTCGAGATCGGTCATGGGGCGACGGTAGGGCCACGACGATCTTTACGACAGGGTCGGTACACCCGCGTCACGGCCGCGCCCGGCGCCGCCTCAGCGGTATCCGGTGACGTCCGCCGGCTTGCCCGCGTCCCGCACCTCGACCAGGTACCGCCAGGCGTCGGGCCGGCTGCCGTCGAGGTCGGTGAAGCCGTACTCGCGGGCGAGGCCCCCGCTGGACAGTGAGCGGCCGTTGAAGCGGGCCACACCGGGGTCCGCGGCGAGCGCCGCGACGGCGCGGCCGACGAAGCGCGGGGTCTCGGAGACGGCGAAGTGCGGCTCGCGGTCCAGGGCGTCGCGCCAGTTGTCCTCGCGGACACCGAACGCGTCCAGCATGATCTCCGAGCGCATCCAGCCGGGGGTGAGCGCGACCGCGGTGGCGCCGCGCGGGCCGAGTTCGTGCCCCAGCGCGAAGGCCATGCGCAGCACTGCGGTCTTGGCGAGGTCGTAGAAGAGGTTCACCCGGTAGGTGTCGCGGTTGTAGGCGGCGGTGCCGTCCGTGACCTCCACGACCAGGCCGCCGGGCCGGCGCAGCAGCAGCGGCAGCGCGAAGTGGCTGGTGACGGCGTGTGTCTCGACGGCGAGCCGGAGCAGCCGGAGCCCGTTGTCGAGGTCGTGCTCCCAGACCGGTGTGTCCCACTCGAACAGTTTCTCGCCGCCCCAGATGTCGTTGACCAGGACGTCCAGGCGGCCCTGCTCGTCCGCGATGCGGTCCACCAGGTCCCGTACCGCGGACTTCTCCAGGTGGTCGACGGGGACGGCGATGCCGTGCCCACCGGCCGCCGTGACGAGGTCGGCGGTGTCCTCGACGGTCTCGGGGCGGTCGTACTCGGAGCGGCGGGCGCGGGTGCTGCGCCCGGTGACGTAGACGGTGGCGCCGGCGGCGCCGAGTTCCACGGCGATGCCCCGTCCGGCGCCCCGGGTCGCCCCCGCGACCAGCGCCACCTTGCCCTGCGACGACCCCGGCATGTCCGGCCTCCCGTACGGTGCGACTGCTGTCGCGCCTCACTCTTCCCGGGAAGCCGGACACCTTCTGTCGTGTTTCCTGTCGCGTTCCACCGGCGCGTTCCACCGGCGCGGTTCAGTGGCGCGGTTCAGTGGCCGCGCGCGATCCACTCGTCCAGGTGCGGAGCCTCGTCCCCGATGGTCGTGGAGTCGCCGTGTCCGGTCAGCACCTTGGTCTCCGGCGGGAGGGCGAGGAGCCGGTCACGGATGGAGCCGATGATCGTCGGGAAGTGGGAGAACGAGCGTCCGGTGGCTCCGGGGCCGCCCCGGAAGAGGGTGTCGCCGGTGAAGACGGTGCCCAGCCCGGGGTCGTACAGGCAGACGGCGCCCGGTGCGTGGCCGGGTGTGTGCAGGACGGTCAGGTCGGCTCCCGCCGCCTCGATGACCTGGCCGTCGGCGAGGTGCCGGTCGGGTTCGCGGTCGGGATGGGTGAGCCTCCACAGCGGCAGGTCGTCCGGGTGGAGCCAGATGGTGGCTCCGGTGAGGTCGGCGAGCGCGGGAGCGGCGTCGATGTGGTCGTTGTGGGCGTGGGTGCACACGATGGCGATCAGCCGCCGGTCGTCCACGGCGCGGGCGATGGCCTCGGCGTCGTGGGCGGCGTCGATGACGATCACCTCACGTTCGTCGCCGACGATCCACACGTTGTTCTCGACGTCCCAGGTGCCGCCGTCGAGGGTGAACTGCCCTGAGGTGACGAGGCGTTCGATCCGGACGGTCATCAGAGCACCACCACCGAGCGCAGCACGTCGCCGTGGTGCATCCGCTCGAACGCCTGCTCCACCTCGTCGAGCTGGATGGTCTCGGTGACGAACGCGTCCAGCGGCAGCCGGCCCTGCAGGTGCAGGTCGACGAGCATGGGGAAGTCCCGGGAGGGCAGGCAGTCGCCGTACCAGCTCGACTTGAGCGCGCCGCCGCGGCCGAAGACGTCCAGCAGGGGCAGTTCGAGCTTCATCTCGGGGGTGGGGACGCCGACGAGGACGACGGTGCCGGCCAGGTCGCGGGCGTAGAACGCCTGCTTGTAGGTCTCGGGACGGCCGACCGCCTCGATGACCACGTCGGCGCCGAAGCCGCCGGTGAGCTCGCGGATCGCCTCGACCGGGTCGGTGTCCTTGGAGTTGACCGTGTGGGTGGCGCCCAGCGCACGCGCCTTCTCCAGCTTGCGGTCGTCGATGTCGACGGCGATGATCCGCCCCGCGCCGGCGAGCAGGGACCCGGCGATCGCGGCGTCCCCGACGCCGCCGCAGCCGATGACGGCGACGGAGTCGCCGCGTGTGACCTGGCCGGTGTTGATGGCGGCGCCGATCCCGGCCATGACACCGCAGCCGAGCAGCCCGGCGACGGCCGGGGAGACGGCCGGGTCGACCTTGGTGCACTGGCCGGCCGCGACGAGCGTCTTCTCGGCGAAGGCGCCGATGCCGAGCGCCGCGGAGAGCTCCTGCCCGGTCGACGCGAGCGTCATCTTCTGCTCGGCGTTGTGGGTGTTGAAGCAGTACCAGGGGCGGCCGCGCCGACAGGCGCGGCACTGGCCGCACACGGCACGCCAGTTGAGGACGACGAAGTCACCGGGGGCGACGTCGGTGACCCCCTCACCGACCGACTCCACGATTCCGGCGGCCTCGTGGCCGAGCAGGAAGGGGAAGTCGTCGGAGATGCCGCCCTGCTTGTAGTGCAGGTCGGTGTGGCAGACACCGCAGGCCTGGATCCGGACGACGGCTTCGCCGGGTCCCGGGTCCGGGACCACGATCGTCTCGACCCGTACGGGCTCGTCCTTCCCCGGTGCGATCACGCCGCGTACTTGCTGCGCCATGGCCTGGCCCCTTTTCCTCGATGATCCTTCGGAACCGACCCTACGTGTGCGGCGGCCCGAGGAGCCCACTCGCTCACCGCCATGTCGCTCCGTGCCGGGCGAGCGGCGGTCGTGCCGGTGGCGGCGCGCCCGGCCCGGCGGAGAGAGCGGGTGCCGGCCGGGGCGCCTCCTCGGTCTGCGGGTGGCTCAGGTCGCGACGGCGGGCAGCAGGCCGGTCACGGGGGCGGCGAGGTCGGTGACCTGGTGCAGCTCGTTCAGCCGGTTCAGCTCGCTGACCTGGTTGAGCCGGCGCAGCTGCTCGGAGACCCGGGGCATCCGGGCCTGCTCCTGGGCGGGGAGGTCACCGGCGGCGAGCGTGTCCACCACGGTCATCGGGTTGATCTGCCCGGTGTGCGGTGCGCTCGCCTCGGCCGCGCCGGCCAGCGGGGCGGCGAGGCCGGTGAACCCGACGGCCAGACCGACGGCGGCGACGATACGTCGTGTTGAGATCATGCCCTCAGCAACGGCCGTGGCCCCCGGCCGGACACGGCCGCCGGGCGGGGCTCACTCGTGAGGCGGAGCGGGGGGCCTCAGCTTGCCGTGGCCGCCGGGGCGGAGGAGTCTCGGAGGTGGGGCCCGTGCGGTCCGCTCCCCGCAGGACCGCGGGCGCCCGAAGGAGGTCACCATGGGCACCGCGACAGGCTCCGCCTTCGACACCGAGAAATTGCGCCGGGCCGTGGAGGGCACCACCGGCAACTCCCTGCTGGCCCTCTACGCGGACGACGCGGAGATCCGCATCGTCGACCGCAACTCCCAGCCGAGCCACCCCAAGGTCCTGCACGGCCGGGGGCAGATAGCCGAGATGCTGGACGACATCTACAGCCGCGACATGACACACCGGCTGGAACGGTGCGTCGTGCAGGGCGACCACGCCGCGTTCACCGAGACCTGCCAGTACGGCGACGGCACCCGGGTTCTCGCCGAGTCGATGATCTCCCTGCGGGACGGGAAGATCGCCGAACAGATTCTGATCCAGGCCTGGGACGAGTAGGCAGAAGGGTCGCGAGGGTCCAGGTCACCTCCGGGCCGACCTGGACCTTCGCGGCCCGCGCCACGCTGGGACGGGCGCGTGCGGCACGCTCTCGGCTCTCGGAACCGGTCTCCGTGGCGGCTCTGCGCGCGTCCGCCGTCCTGCTCCGGCCGGCACCGCGGCAGCGCGCCCCGACCCCCGCCC